>CAYSMP010000034.1:0-27374 GCA_964432215.1 uncultured Sangeribacter sp. | reverse complement strand
CGGCCGAAACCGTTAATACCAATCTTTGTCATATTACCTAATTGTTTAACTTTATTGGGTTAAATTCTTTTTATCGCCTGTAAAACTGTAAGTTAGCCCTTATTTCGGACTTTCGGACCTTATTTGGACATGCCTTTATAGTTTTTACAATGCAAAGTTAACAAAATATTTTTGTTAATCATCTATATTTTCGGATTTTTTAAACTAAATAACGATAATTATTGTTAATTTTGCATTGAAGGTTAGGTCTTCATCCACTATGACTATAAATTAATAATATAATAAGGAAGAAAAATGGGAAAATTTTTATCTGATTTCAAAGAGTTCGCCATGAAGGGCAACGTGATCGACATGGCTGTAGGTGTTATCATCGGCGGCGCTTTCGGCAAAATTGTATCTTCGCTCGTCAACGACATCATCATGCCGGTCATCACTCTCTGTACCGGTGGAGATGGATATAGAAACCTTAAGTACGTAATCCGTGAAGGATCGGCAGCTACTGCTGATGGAGTGGCTGCAGTGGAAGAAGTGGCTATCAATTACGGCACATTTATCATGAATATCGTAGACTTCTTCATCATAGCCCTTTCGATTTTTGTTGCTCTCCGCGTCATTATGAAGTTCAAGAAGAAAGAGGAAGAAGCTCCTGCCGCTCCTCCAGCACCTACTGCTGAAGAGACACTTCTGACTGAAATCCGCGACATTCTTAAGAGTCAGGAAAAATAAGTTTTAAGTTTTGAGTTTTAAGTCTTAAGTTTTGAGGCTTAGGCCTTGATGTTTGAGTCTTGAGATTTACAGCTTACGCAGTACACTATACTTTGTCCGTTTTACGTTGTCTATATAGCGACAATGTAGAACGGACATTGCTGACATTAGCAATATATCGCAACACGAACAACGCAAAACGCAATAATCAATAATAATGCAGAAGAATTTCAAGAGAACGCTTATCACGTCGGCACTCCCCTACGCCAATGGTCCGGTGCATATCGGCCACCTTGCCGGGGTTTACGTGCCAGCCGACATATACGCCCGCTACCTCCGTCTCAAGGGCGAAGAGGTATTCTTTGTCGGTGGAAGCGACGAGCACGGGGTGCCCATCACAATCAAAGCAAAGAAGGAGGGTGTAACTCCCCAAGATATAGTAGACCGCTACCACAATATCATCAAGGATTCATTTGAAGGACTTGGAATCTCATTTGATGTGTATGGCCGCACTACTTCGGAAACTCACCGCAAGACTGCTTCCGACTTTTTCCGCCGTCTTTATGAGAAGGGTGAGTTTGTGGAGAAAAGCTCCATGCAGCTATATGATGAGGAAGCAGGACAATTCCTTGCCGACCGCTATGTGACCGGCACTTGCCCCCACTGCGGCAATGAGAGAGCATATGGCGACCAGTGTGAGAAGTGTGGCACTTCACTCAATGCTACCGATCTTATAAATCCAAAATCAGCTATCACAGGCAATACTCCCGTGCTGAAAGAGACATTCCATTGGTTTCTTCCCCTCGACAAGTGGGAGCCGAAGCTGAGAGAATGGATACTTGAGGAGCACAAAGAATGGAAGCCCAATGTCTATGGCCAGTGCAAATCATGGCTTGATCTCGGGCTGCAGCCGCGTGCCGTAAGCCGCGATCTCGACTGGGGTATTCCCGTTCCGGTGGAAGGAGCAGAAGGAAAGGTGCTCTATGTATGGTTTGACGCCCCGATCGGTTATATTTCCAATACTATTGAGGCTCTCGGTGATGACTGGGAACGCTGGTGGAAGGATCCTGAGACCCGCATGCTTCACTTCATCGGTAAGGACAATATCGTATTCCACTGCATCGTTTTCCCTTCAATGCTTATGGCCGACGGCAGCTATAATCTCCCCGATAATGTGCCTGCCAATGAATTCTTGAATCTGGAAAATGACAAGATATCCACTTCGCAGAATTGGGCAGTATGGCTTCATGAGTATCTTGAAGAGCTTCCCGGGAAGCAGGATACACTCCGCTATGTGCTGACTGCAAATGCTCCCGAGACAAAAGACAATAATTTCACGTGGAAAGACTTCCAGGCCCGCAACAATAATGAGCTTGTGGCAATCCTCGGCAATTTCATCAACCGCGCCGTGGTGCTAACCCATAAGTATTTTGATGGTGTGGTGCCTCCCGTGAAGACTCTTGAGACTGTGGACACCCAGCTTATAGAGGAAATCGGAAAACTGAAGGGAGAGATGACTGAAGCTCTCGACACTTTCCACTTCCGCGAGGCTTTACGTGTGGCTATGGATATGGCTCGTGCCGGCAACAAATACCTGCAGGAGACAGAACCATGGAAAGTGGCGAAGAGCGACATGGAGCGTACAGGAACTATCCTTAACATCGCACTCCAGACTTGTGCAAATCTCGCCATTGCGTTTGAGCCATTCCTTCCCTTCATGGCTGAGAAACTTCTCAAGATGCTTGGAGGCGACAAGATCAGCTGGGATATGCTGGGATGCTTCGACCTTGTGCCTACGGGTGCTCATATAGGTCAGCCTGAACTCCTATTCGAGAAGATAGAAGATTCTGTAGTGGAGGCTCAAGTGCAGAAACTCAAGGATGCAAAGGAAAAGAATCGTCTGGCTGCATGGCGTCCGGAAGAAGTGAAGAAGAATGTAGAGTTCGAGACTTTCGAGAAGATTGATATCCGTGTGGGCAAGGTGTTGGAATGCTCAAAGGTGAAGAAATCGAAGAAACTCCTTCAGTTCCTAATCGAAGATGGCATGGGCAAGCGCACCATTCTTAGCGGCATAGCTGAAAGCTATCCGGATCCTTCCGTGCTTGTGGGCAAAGAAATATGCTTTGTAGCCAACTTTGAGCCCCGTAAGATGATGGGTATCGAAAGCCAGGGCATGATTCTTTCAGCAGTCAATCCCGATGGCAAGCTGACGGTCATCTCCCCATCTGCCGATGTAGCGCCTGGCGCTTCTGTAGGGTAAAGATGCATTTTGCGCGGTAGGAGAATAAAGGAAATTGCAAAATTTTTAAAATACGAATACTTAAATACTTAAGTGGATAATTTTGAGAGTGACTGCACAAAGCGTGCAGTCACTCTCATTTTATTAAGATTTATTAAGGTTTTAATTTTGGCATCCCGGAATTAATCCGTTACCTTTGCAATGCAATTAAAAATTAATGCTAAAGATTAGAGGTAGATACAAGAGTATGTAAACTCTTAAATCTTTAAACCCTTAAAATTATAAAATAATAAACTAAAATACTACATAGAAATGGCAAAGAAAGTTGTAAAGAAGCCTACCGGCGGACGCATCGCCGATATGGATGAAAAGCGCAAGGCCCTTGACATGGCAATGGCGCATCTGGAGAAAGACTTCGGCAGTGGCACCATCATGCGTCTTGGCGATGACGCTGTGCAGGACGTGGAGGTCATTCCGACCGGGTCTATCGGTCTTGATTACGCTCTCGGTGTTGGCGGTCTTCCCCGTGGCCGTATCACCGAAATCTATGGTCCGGAATCTTCCGGTAAGACCACACTTGCTATCCACGTGATAGCAGAGGCTCAGAAGATGGGTGGCATATGTGCAATTGTGGACGCTGAGCACGCCTTCGACCGTTTCTATGCAGAGAAACTTGGAGTGGATGTCAACAATCTCTGGATAGCACAGCCGGATAACGGCGAGCAAGCTCTTGACATTGCCGAGCAACTTATCAATTCCGGTGCGATCGACGTGCTCGTAGTCGATTCAGTGGCTGCCCTCACGCCGAAGGCTGAAATCGAAGGCGAGATGGGAGATAAGAACGTAGGTCTGCATGCACGCCTTATGAGCCAGGCTATGCGAAAACTTACCGGTACAATCGCAAAGACTCGTACATGCTGCATCTTCATCAATCAGATCCGTGAGAAGATTGGCCTTATGTTCGGAAATCCTGAGACTACAACCGGCGGTAATGCCCTCAAATTCTACAGCTCCGTGCGTCTGGAGATTCGTGCCAGCGGTTTCATCAAAGATGGCGAGCAGGCAGTAGGTCGTACAGCCAAGGTGAAAGTAGTGAAAAATAAAGTGGCACCTCCATTCATGAAAGCCGAGTTTGAGCTCCTTTTTGGTGAGGGTATCTCACGAGTTGGCGAAATAGTCGACCTTGGTGTGGAAAATGGTATTATCCAGAAGTCGGGCGCATGGTTCAGCTACAATGGTAGCAAACTCGGCCAGGGACGCGACGCGGTGAAGCGTGTGCTTAAAGAAAATCAGGAATTGGCCGACGAAATCGCTGACAAGATTACTGAGAAGTTGAATGCTGACCGTGATTCACGCAAGCCCGCCGGCAATCCATTCCTTCCCGGACGCGACAGCAAAGTTGTCTCAGAAGACGAAGATATGGACATGGCAGCTGAGCCGGATCCCAGCGACAATGGCGAGGATCTCTTCGGTGATGACTTCGCACTCTGATAGCGACTTTCTCCCTAATAATAGAAAAGGCAGCCCAAAGGAGCTGCCTTTTTTATTATTACTATCTAAAGAATCTCACTGTGGAGAGGATAGGAATTACGGAGTCGCTCGAAAGATTCGGGAGCCGATTTAAGTGCCTCTGTCATTTCTGTCGGGTCATAAGCGGAAATAATGCGTTCAGAGGTAAGCGTTTCAGGCTCTCTATAAGGTCCTTGTAGGCCATCGATCATTACCTTAAGCCCGAGTGTCTTCCCTACTGCATCCAGGGCCATGCGTGTAGCTCTCTGCTTTCCTTCCACACTGTATCCGGCAATATGACACGTGGCTGTATCGGCAAGCTTAAGAAGCCTTTGGTCTATATTCGGTTCTCCTTCCCATGTGTCGATGATGGCGCTTCGTATCGATCCCCTTTCTATAGCAGCAATCAGGGCATCTGTATCGGCTACCTCTCCCCTTGCTGCATTTATAAATATAGCCCCGGGTTTAAGATAGTGTATACTTTCTTTTCCGATGAGATGGAATGTAGGGTGGGAGCCGTCTCTTGTGAGAGGTGTATGGAGTGTTACCGCATCGCTCTGAGAGAGAACTTCCTCCAGAGGCAGATATTCCCGGTCGGTAAATCCTTGTTCTTTTCTGGGTGGATCGCAGACGAGCACTCGCGCTCCGAGTCGTTCGCCCCATTGCGCCACAATGCTGCCCACATTGCCGTTTCCGATCACTCCCAATGTAGATTTTTCAGGGTCAAAACCATTACGAAGGAGATTTGCCCATACGTAGAGTGCTACTCCGGGAGCGTTGCAACCGGGAGCATTTCTCACGGCAATGCCATTTTCATTACACCATGGGATGTCGATATGATCTGTACCTATGGTGGCTGTGGCTATTAATTTAACATTCGAATCGCGCAGCAACTTGCTATCACAGTGTGTTCGTGTGCGTATGATGAGCGCATCAGCTTCCTTTACGGCATCGGTATTGATTTCTGAGGCAGGAAGTTGAATCAGTTCTGCTTCCGGTATCCTCCCTTTTATGAATGGAATGTTTTTATCTGCTATAATCTTCATAATGACTTAATCGCAATTGAAACAAAAGCATATCGCAAAACTCATTCAAGCGATAAGCGACTCTATGAGCATGAAGAGGAAGAGAGCCATAAAGAGGGATAGGAGTCCCCAAAACCATATCGGACTTTGCGGAATCCTGCGCATGGCGAAGAAGTTGGAGATCTGTACGGCGACGGCGAAGCAGAATGAAGATGCGTATGCCCCGAAGTTGTCGAAATCTATCAGCATGAATATGCCACAAGTGAAGCCGAGCAGGTTGATCATATTGGTGAAAGTGCGCACCCTCATGTTGCCGGCATATATGAGCATAGCATTGTTGACTGTCATCATCAGTCCTACCAGTGCGAGCGTACAGAGGGATATGAAGACCATCAAGAGATAGTTGCCGTCTGCGTTGGGGATATCTGCGAGAAACTGCGGGATCCTGAAATCGGAGAAAGATATAAGGCCGAAGCCGAGCGCTACCCAGTAAGGTGCTACCAACCCCATGAAATAAGCCACTGTCTCCTTTATCCTCAATATTTTTGCCATTAGTGCCATGATAGGATAGACAATCATGAGAGGCACAAAGGCATACTGCACCATTGACCCAACGGATAGGTAAGTGGCCACTGCAAACATTGAAGTGGTTGCGTTTTCGGAGCTGTATGACTTCATCATTATATCAAGACACACCAGATTGACAATGAGCATAACCACAGGGGTGCCCAAATAGGATGTGTTGACGGGGTTTGATGCGAGTATTACAGCCATGGCAGTCGGGAGGAGTGCCTCTGTGCTCCTGACGAATGAGTGCTTTTTATTGAAGAAGAACGCAAGGATAATTGCAAAAACTATCAGCAGTGCATTTATGCCGCATCCGAGCAGAGGTGGAATCAGGTCTGTGGGAAGCGATAGGCATATGCCGAGTTCTGCATCCGGCTTGAGGGAGGGCATCAGCAATGCGGTGGCAGCGATCATTATGAACGCTGCCACGGATCCTACTGTCAACGAGCCGGGGCCGGCCGTGAAGTTATTGTCTGTCTCCTGTTCTGGAACTACGGGTTGCATCACTCGTCGTCGTCCTGATTGAATGAATTGCGGAAGTTCTTTCTTGACCGCATCTTGCCCGGAGCCCGGGTCTCAGTGTAGTTGGTCAATTTCGGGCCTTTGTTGGATATGGTGCGTGGTTCAGAGCGGTTGCCGTAGCCATTGTTGTCAAAACGACGTGGTTTGTCACCATTGTTGTCGAAACGACGCGGCTTGTCACCATTATTGTCAAAACGACGCGGCTTGTCTCCATTATTATCAAAACGACGTGGCTTGTCTCCATTGTTGTCGAAGCGACGCGGCTTGTCACCATTGTTGTCAAAGCGACGCGGTTTGTCACCATTGTTGTCGAAGCGACGCGGCTTGTCACCATTGTTGTCGAAGCGACGTGGCTTGTCACCATTGTCGAAGCGACGTGGTTTTTCGTCGTTGAAACGCTTCGGTCTGTCGTTTTCTTGATATTTGAATGTATTGTCGTCGTCGTTGTCAAATCGGTCAGATAAGTCATTGTCGGCGTATCTGCGTGGCTTTTCCTCAATGCGGCGCTTCTGGCGGTCGCCCTTCCCATTGTCTTTCTTGCGGCTCTTTCCATCGAAACGCTTGGCGTCATCTTCCCATTCCTTATCCGACATACGTCGCACTTTGGGCGTATCTTGCTTCAAGGATGTATGCTTCACGCTTCCGCCTTCAGCACGGAAATCGTTGTAGAAACCAGAGAACATTACGTATTCATTGAGCGTACATTCCAGTCCGCCGTTAAGCAACGGATATTTGACAGAAGGCTTCAGTCCTATGTCTTTCATGAATCCTTCTTCAAGGCCGATTATCCATGCGTTCCATCCTTCGAAATTGTTCTTCAGACAAGTGCCTATGTTGCGGTAAAGGGCCTGGGCTGTCATGTTGGTGGGATTTATGCGCTGTCCGTAAGGGGGGTTCATCACAAGAGTTCCTTCCGGTGCATTGTCGGTCCATTCTTCCATACTCTTGCAAGTTACTTCCACCATGTTATCCACTTTGGCGCTCTTCACATTGCGACGCGCTATCCTGACAGCCTCAGGATCCATGTCGCCACCATATATCTTATAGGCGAATTCACGCTCTGCGCTGTCGTCATTGTATATTTCCTCGAAGAGGTCCGCATCGAAATCGTCCCAAGTCTCAAAGGCGAACTTTTCGCGGTAGATACCGGGATTGATGTTGGCGGCTATAAGTGCAGCTTCAACGAGGAATGTACCTGATCCGCACATCGGGTCGGCGAAATCACTGTCTCCTTTCCATCCAGATAGCATGATGATGCCGGCGGCCAGCACTTCATTGATTGGAGCCTCTGTATTCTCAACTTTATACCCACGCTTTGAGAGTGGCTCGCCGGTTGAATCGAGTGAGATAGTCACGCGATTTTCGGAGATATGGACGTTGAGCTGAATGTCGGCACCTTGCAGGCGTATCGAAGGGCGACGTCCGCATGTGTCGTTGAAATGGTCGACAATGCCATCCTTTACCCTATAGGTGACAAACTTGGAATGAGTGAAGTCAGCGCTTGAGACTGTTGAGTCGATTGAGAATGTCGAGTCCGGTGTCATGTATTTTTCCCAGTCGATCTCGCGCACTGCGTCATAGAGTTCGTCGGGGTCTGAAGCCGTGAACTTCACTATCGGTTTAAGTATTCTCAGTGCGGTGCGGCAGCATATGTTGGCCTTGTACATCAGTGCGAGGTCGCCGTCAAACTGCACCATGCGCTTTCCGACCTCTACATTTTCTGCTCCGAGCGCGATAAGCTCGTCGCGCAGCACTTCCTCAAGACCCTGGAAGGTCTTGGCCACCATCTGGAATTTCTCAGGATTCTCAGGTGTGGGAGTGGATTGAGAATTCATTTTGTATTTTTAAAAACTTATGATGTTATTGTTTGAGTTGTCTTTGTCAGAGGGAGCCGGGCCAGCATTGTCGGGTGCCGAATGGGATATTGGTCTTTGAGCCGCCGTCTGGCGCTGTTCACGCTTGTCGGAGGTCCTTCTGAGCTCATCGAGTATTTCGGGATGACGGCCGAATGTCGGTATCCTCTCCAGGAGAGCTACGACATCGTGGTTGTCATATTGCGAGGGCTCAAGTACGGCATATTTAGCCCTGTTGGCATCGCGGAGTGTCTGCTGAAGTTTCTCTGCTCCGTATATTTCCGCGATTGTGGCATCCATTTGCTTTTGGCGTTCCCCTTTGTCGGCCAGGGTCTCATGATCATTGCCGAAGATCACTACGGGTTTCCCTTGGGCGGCCTCCGGATTATTCTTGTTTTCCGGCGGTTGCCCTTCGATCAGGGTCAGGTCGAATCCGGACGCAAGGATGGTCACCTTCAGCTTGTCGCCAAGTTCAGGATTGTCGGCTATACCCCATTTCACGTCGATTGTGTCAGGCAGCTGGGATGTGAAGGCGTAAATCTCCGTCATTTCCTGGGCTGTGATAGGGTTATCGCTGTTTCGGTTGCAAGAGAATTTAAGCAAGAGCCTCTGTGATGTGTTGACATCGTGCTTTTTCATCAGCGGAGAGTGTAGTGCATTGCGGATTGCGCTCGTGATGCGGTGGTCGCCATCGCCATATGCCGTAGCGATGATTGCGGTCCGGGAGTTGCGCAAGGTGGCTTTTACGTCTTCGAAGTCTACGTTGATGTAGCATTCCTCGCTGATGATTTCCGAGATTGAGCGTGCAGCGTTGGCCAGAGTGTCGTCGGCCTTCTCGAAAGCATTGAAAAAGTTGAGGTCAGGGTAGATCTCAATCAAGTTCTCATTATTGATTACCAGAAGGGCATCCACGTGCTTCTGCATCTCACGGGCACCTTCTATAGCCTTCATTATCTTTTTCTTCCCTTCAAACATGAAAGGGATAGTGACGATGCCGATGGTAAGCTTGTTTTCTTCCTTTGCAATCTTTGCTACCACGGGTGCAGCTCCCGTTCCGGTGCCTCCTCCCATACCGGCGGTGATAAACACCATTTCTGTATTTCTGTCGAATAGAGACCTGATGTCTTCAGTGGATGATTCGGCACACATGCGTCCGGTGCTCGGATCATTGCCAGCCCCACGCCCGCGGGTGACGTCCCATCCCAGAATGAGCTGGTTTGGTACCGGCGACATCCGAAGTGCCTGTTCGTCGGTGTTGCAGACCACGAAGTTGACGTTGGGAATGTTCTGACGATACATGTAGTTGACAGCGTTGTCGCCACCACCACCCACGCCTATCACTTTTATGATGGCCGACGTGGCGTCGTCGATAAATTCAGATTCGTTTGATATGTCGTTGAGATAATCTTCCATATATTGTCAGTTTGAGGTAGTGAGGTGTGTGGGTTAAACGAGCTCATCGCCGTCATCTTCTTCCCCGATAGGTGTGAATATACGCCCCAAGGTGGTCCCAATGCGGTTGAAGAATCCTCCTCCGGTTTTCTTGTTTCTCCCCGTTTTAGGTTGGGGATCGACAGGTTGAGGCGTTTCTTCTACACTGGGCTCAGGTTCGGGAGCCGCCGGTATCTGCAGGCAGTCTTCGCCGTCTTTCTTCGAGCCTTCATACATTATTGCGGCCATCTGAATGCTTTCGATTCCTTGGCCGTTTGGATCGCTCATCCTTATGAAGCCCGGGAAAGTGGCCATTCTCACTTTTAGACCGGAGAACTTTCCGATGAGATCGACCATGCCATTGAGCCTTGCACCTCCACCGCATACAATGATTCCTTCCGGAATATCCTTTTCAGTCAGTCCGGCATACCTCACTTGCTCTACAATGTTGGCCACAATCTCCTCCGCACGTGCCACTACATAGTTGCTGATAGTCGATAACTTGTGAGGACCTACCATTTCTTGCGAAGGAATGTTGGGCGATAATGCATTGCCGAATGTCACTTTCAGTTCTTCGGCTTTGTCTTCTATCACATTGAGGGCCTTGAGGTCGAGGGTAATGTTTCTTCCCCCGAGCGGGAGGGTAGTGTAATAGACCATGTTGCCGCGAGTGAAGATAGTGATGCTCGTAGTCTCGGCGCCAATGTCTACGAGCATACAACCGAGTTTCTTCTCGTGCTCGTTGAGCACTAAGTTGGCAGTAGCTATCGGTGTCACTACTGTTCCCTTTATATCGAGTCCCAACTTGTCTATGACCACACGCCTTAGGTTGTTCTGTATGCTCGGGCGCCCCACAATAAGATCGTAGATTGCCGATATATGGTTGCCCATCATTCCCTTAGGTCTGTGCGTTTCGGTGCGTCCAACAGTAAAGATACGAGGGACTGCGTCAATGATCTCAAGGGAATTCTCAATGTCGGCTTCGAGAGCTTTAGTCTTGAGACGTTCGATTATATTGTCGGTGATTTCTGTATCGTCGGGAAGCGTTAGGCTGACCTCCTTCTCTATATTTCTGAGCGATCGACCGGACAGCCCTACGTAGACACCTGTGATCTCTCGCGGTGCTATGCCGGGGCGACGTTCCAGCCGCTCCAGTACGTAGTTGATCAGATTGGAAGTCTCCTCGATATTCTGGATATGTCCGTATCTCACAGAGTCGGTGCTTTTCTCCTGTTCTACCGCGAGGATTTCCAGCTGTCCGCTTTTTCCAACGGCGCCGACGGCGCCAATTACTTTCGAACTGCTTATTTCTAATGCTGCTATGTATCTGTCTGTAGCCATTCTTCTTCTTTATCCGTTTTCGTGTCCGGAATTCTGTGTGTTAATATTAGCCACATCGGGGAGAGTGGCTTCTTCCAGGTCTTCTCCGTCGTCTTCAAGCGCACCATGGCTTAAAATGGCCTTATTGCGGCGTGATGCCACTATCTGGTTCTTGAATTTGACGGAAATGGTGTCGTATGTGTTCCAGCCTTTCGCCGGCAATACGTTTCTATAGGTGGCCAATATGGCCGCTTTCTTTTCATCGAGCCGGGTTGAGTCGCCGAAATTGATTACGTGTCCTTGCAGGCGTGGGATGATGATGAAGTCGTTTGGGCCGTCGATTTTATAGGCCGCAATCAGTGGACTTAATTCAGCATCCCCTCCTGTGTATCGAATGACAGAGAGTGCCGCCGGTATAAGGTTGTCGTATTTTTCAGGAGCGATGAGTACGGGGACATCAATATAGAATTCAGCGTCTGCGTTGATGCGCTTGCCGTATCGATTGATGTAGAAACTTCTGCCACGGTCAGTGAACACCCTGACTTCTGCCTTGATCGGAGTGATTGTGATGCGCAGACGGCTGTCGGGATTGAATGAGCATTCGACCGATTCGAAATTGGAGAAATTGCTCAGATAGTCTTCAAGCTTTCTGAGGTCGATCCGTTCGAGTTGCTCCCCCTTAAGCTTCTTTCCGTATTTGGCGAGCTGAGAGTTGACTCCTTGCCTAAGCACGCTGTCGGGAAGAGTGTTGCCTATTATGCGCAGGTCGATTCCGGGACATACGCGCTTTGCGTTTTCTTCATGTACGAACGCAAAAGCAAATGCTACGTATCCCAGCAGCACCACGCATAAGACTGTTTTGAAGATCGTCTTCCACATATTTTTCTTTCCCATATCTATCCCCCTTTATATGTATGTATATATAACAATTTACCTATCAATCATTTGCAATGACGATACGGCAGATTTCGGGCAACAGGACGTTTAAATCCGCCGCACCGAGAGTCATAATGACTTCAAAATTACTATTTTTTATCAAATTAAGCAAATTTTTTCGCTCGCAAAACATTTTATTTTTGCATTTGACGTCTTTCAGCACCATCTCCGAGTCAACTCCCGGTATTGGTTTTTCGCGTGCCGGATAGATCTCGGTCATAATCACGCGGTCTGCGGCAGAGAGGGATTGCGCAAATTCGGGAGCAAAATCGCGTGTGCGTGTATAGAGGTGAGGCTGGAAGATGACTGCGATCTGCCGTCCGGGGTAGAGTTTCCTGACAGATTCTATGGATGCTTTCACTTCAGCAGGGGAGTGTGCATAGTCGTCGATAACGACGGTCTTGCTTTCCTTCACTCCGTCGAGCCATATCTGGAAGCGGCGTTCCGCTCCTTTGAAAGTTTCAAGTCCTTTCTTGATTTCTTCAGGAGTGGCTCCGGCATGCCAGGCAGCTGCCGCTGCGGCTACAGAATTGTCGATATTGATCTCTACCGGCACTCCCAGACTTACGTCTGTGATGTCTGTCTTCGGGCCATGGATGTCGATGGTCAATGAGCCTTGTCCCCACCTGACATTGTCGGCATACCAGTCGCCACGCTCTTCCCCTTCTTTAATGCTATGACCGCTGTAGGTCTCGAGTGTCACATCCGGTCCGGTTCTGGGTATCAGTTTCAGTCCGGTGTGTATGATGAGATAGCCTCCCGGGCGTATAAGGGATGTAAAATGAGCGAATCCTTCCAGATATCCGGATTCGTCGCCGTAGATGTCGAGATGATCCGGATCTGTAGAAGTGACTACAGCAAGCCAAGGATGAAGCTGATGGAAAGAACGGTCGTATTCGTCGGCTTCGATGACTGAATAACGACTGCCTCGAGATATCATCAGATTGCTTCCGGTGTTGCGCAAGATGCCTCCCAAGAATGCATTGCATCCTCCCGGGGTCTGCTCCAGTATCCATGCAGTCATAGATGAGGTAGTGGTCTTGCCGTGAGAGCCGGAGATACAGATACCATCGGTGTCGGCAGTGATCATTCCCAGCACAGCCGCTCTCTTGACGGGTGTAAAACCGAGTTCGCGGAATCGGGTGAGAATCCTGTTATCGTCGCCTACAGCCGGCGTATAGACCACGAGTGTCTCCTCCGGATTCATCATGTCTGCAGGGATAAGGTCGGGATCGTCGGCAAATACTATTTCGGCACCCTCAGCACACAGGGCAGAGGTAAGCTGTGTTGATGTGCGGTCGTAGCCTGCTATACGGCAGCCTTTGGAGAGGAAATATCTCACAAGGTTGGCCATGCCTATGCCGCCAGCACCTACAAAATATATATTTTTAGGTATGGTGATGTCCATGATTATGCATTGAAGTTGTTTAAACTTATTTACGAGTTCTAAAAATAACAATGAAGAGTTAAAGGGAAGATTCTTTTTATTAATCTTCCGTCATCTTTTCGGCGTATTTTCCTTCATTCATCGGTCACAATGCCCGCATTGCTCCCTCTTCATGAAGAAAAATCCACTCGAAAATCTGACGAAATCTTAATAAAAAAATAAGTTTAAACAACTTCATTATCAATTATCTTGACTACTTCGTCTACAATCTTTTCGTCTGAATGGGGAAGGGCGAGAGTCTTTATCTTCTCACTCATCTCCTTCAGGTGTGGCTTGTCGGATATCAGTCCGATTATTTCGTCAACGAGTTTTCCGCGTGCTTCCGCATCCGTCACGAGAATGGCCGCGCCCTTATCGGATAGAGCCCTGGCATTTTTTGTCTGATGGTCTTCAGCTACGTTGGGACTCGGCACAAGAATGCATGGTTTGCCCAGGAGTTCGAGTTCGCTGATGGAGCCTGCTCCGGCACGCGACACTACGAGGTCGGCGGCAGCATAGGCGGCCGCCATATCGGATATGAATTTGGTCACTACAATGCCACTGAGATTTTTCACAGCGGCTGTCCCTCTCTCTCCAAAATTCTTGCCGGTCTGCCAGATCACTTGTATTCCCGCCTCGTAGAGTCGGCGTATGCCTCCCTCCATGCTTTCGTTGAGTGTCAGAGCCCCGAGACTACCTCCCACTACCAGCACAGTGGGACGCTTCGGATTGAGACCGAACCGTTCACGTGCCTTCTCCGGTGATATTGTCTTTGCGAGAAGATCCTTGCGCACCGGATTGCCGGTGAGGACGAGTTTCTCAGCCGGGAAAAAGCGTTCGAGTCCGGTATATGCCACGCATATACTGTGAGCCTTCTTTGCAAGAAGTTTGTTGGTCACACCCGCATATGAGTTCTGCTCCTGCAGCAACGTCGGGACACCGGCCCTTTGCGCAGCCTTAAGTGTCGGTCCGGAACAATATCCTCCGACGCCTATGGCTATATCGGGCTTAAAGTCGGCCACAATCTTGCGAGCCATGGCTATCGACCGGCGTAGCTTGAGCAGCACACTGAAGTTTTTGAGCAGGTTTTTTCTGTCGAATCCGGCTACCGGGAGTCCTTTTATCTCATATCCGGCAGCAGGCACCCGCTCCATCTCCATCCTGTCTTCAGCTCCTACGAAGAGTATTTCTGCGTTTAGACGCTCTTTTAGAGCATTTGCTATGCTGAGGGCCGGGAAGATATGGCCGCCCGTGCCGCCGCCGCTTATCAGGATTCGATATCTGTCTTTTTTCATTTTGGGTTGTGAGGTTGTGGGGTTGTGGAGTTGTGGGGATCAATTGTCGGCTGAAGCATTGATGGCGCTGAGGTCGTCGCCGAGATGCTGTGCCTCTTCATTATCGCGAGCTGACTTTCCTTCCTTCTGGCGGGTTGCGTAGCGTGAGACGGAAAGCATTATGCCGATAGCGACACTCATGACGAGTACGGACGTACCACCCTTGGATATGAGCGGCAATGGCTGCCCGGACACAGGGAACAGACCTGTCACTATAGCCATATGGACCAGAGCTTGGAAGACTATGAGGATAGCGCATCCAAGAATGAGGAATGCCGGTAGTGCCCGACTCAGGTGGTAGGCCACATAGCCGGCCCTTGCAAGAAGCAGAAGATAGAGGATCATGAGGAAAATTCCACCTATGAGTCCGCTCTCCTCAATCACGATACTGTAGATATAATCGGAGAAGGCGAGTGGCAAGCGCACACTCTCGCGCGAATTGCCGACTCCTTTGCCGATCACTCCTCCGCGTGCCTGGGCAAGTTTTGCCATGATCACCTGTCGGTTCTCATCGGTCAGTTCATCTTCAGGATGCACTCCACGCAGGAAGCGCACTACGCGGTTGATTTGTGTCTGTGAGCCGAGCGAGTGGTCGCCTCCACCATCGGTATTGACAACCTCTTCAGTCTGTCCTACTTTGTCAAATTCCGACGAACGGTTGATGACCTTGGTGAATATGTAGAACATTCCGAACAAGACGGCATAAATACCTATCACCATCAATATCTTCTTCACCGGGATACCGCATATGAGAAACATTGAGACACTGACTACCATTACCAGTAGAGTGTTGGTCAGTCCATTGAGTGCCAAGAGTCCACCGAATGCCGCGACTATTATGGCGGAATAGATTATTCCGGAGGTCTTCACGTCGTGTCGTTGTTGGCTTTTGGCAAGGATTGCCGCCAGCCAGATGATCACAGTCAGCTTCACTATCTCCGGAGGCTGCACGGTGAAGGGACCAAGCATAAAGGCTCGCTGGGCACCATTGATCTCGACTCCCATGAAGGTCGAGTAGGCGAGTGCCAGCCATGACAGCACACCGATGAGCCCGGCGAAGCGTGTGATATATCCGTAGTGGGTGCGTTGCACCAGATATAGCAGTACGAATCCTATGCCGAGAAACATTCCGTGGCGCATAAGGGGGGCGTAGACATTTGTGCCCACTACTTCGGCCGCAGAAGCGCTGTAGAGCTCTATGATGGATATAAGCACGAGCATAAGGTAGATGCCCCATATATAGGGGTCGCTCTTGAGCACCGTCACTACGGCTTCGCTTGTCTTACGGGAACTCTTCTTCCCTTTTTCAGAACGCTTATCCGGCTTTACGGGCACTCCATCTATGGATTCGCGGATGTAGAGTCCGCTTTGGTTGTTTTGTCCCATTTAGGTTGTTGAGTTGTGGGGTTGTGAGGTTGTGGGGTTGTGGGGTTGTGGGGTTGTGGAGTTGTTGGGTTGGGAGGTTGGGTAAGGCTTTTAAAGATCATTGACAGCGTCCTTGAAGCGGCGTCCGCGGTCTTCATAGCTCTTGAACAGGTCGAAACTTGCACAGCATGGAGAGAGAAGCACGGTGTCGCCCTCTGCTGCAAGTTGGCGACAGGCAGCCACTGCCTCGGCGAGGGAGTGGCAGTCGCGTATCTCGTTCACTTCCTTGCTGAAGAAGTCGAGTAGCTTAGTATTGTCTTTTCCCATACATACTATAGCCTTAACCTTTTCCTTGACGAGAGGCAGGATCTCGCTATAGTCGTTGCCTTTGTCTTTGCCTCCAAGTATCAGTACGGTGGGTGTCTGCATACTGTCGAGCGCATACCATGTGGAGTTGACATTGGTGGCTTTTGAGTCGTTGATCCAACGCACACCGTCGAGTTCGCGCACAAATTCGAGCCTATGCTCTACGGCTTCGAAGTCGCCGAGTGCCTTGCGTATGGTGTCGCTCTTTATAGAAAGAAGGCTGGCCGATATTCCGGCGGCCATTGAGTTGTAGAGATTGTGGCGTCCTTGCAGTGATATGCGGTCGCGTGGGATGTCCCATGTCTCGCCGGGAATCTCGAAGTGTACGATTCCGTGTTCATCTTCCCACGCCACTGAATCTTCCTCATATCTATCAGAGAATGGCATGAGCCGTGCTTCGGTCTGCATGGCTTTTACTTGGGCAGTGACAATAGGATCGCCAAGCCAGTAGACGAAGAAATCATCGGCCTCCTGATTACGTGCGATCCTGAATTTAGCCCGAGTATAATTCTCCATCTTATGGTCGTAGCGGTCCATATGGTCAGGGGTGATATTGAGCATTACGGCGATATTGGCCTTGAACTCATACATATTTTCAAGCTGGAAGCTGGAGAGTTCGATTACGTAGACATCATGAGGCTCTTCCGCCACCTGAAGGGCGAGGCTCTTTCCTACGTTTCCGGCGAGTCCTACGTTAAGTCCTGCCTTCGACAGTATATGGTAGATAAGCATTGTAGTCGTAGTCTTGCCATTGGAGCCAGTGATGCAGACCATCTTGGAGTCGGTAAACCATCCTGCGAATTCTATTTCTGACAGTATAGGGATTCCGGCCTCCCTGGCTTCCACTACGATGGGGGCAGTAGGAGGAATGCCGGGACTTTTTACAATGTAGTCTGCATTGAGCACTCTCTTGCGGGAGTGACCGTTTTCTTCGAAGAGGATTCCTCTTCTGAGCATTGCTGCGCGGTATTTGTCGGGAATTGGTCCGTTGTCGCTGACGAATACCTTCATGCCAAGTGATTCGCCGAGTGCGGCAGCTCCAACGCCGCTTTCGCCGGCACCGAGCACTATGAGTGTCTTTCCTTCGAAATCTTTTTGATTCTTCATACCTTTATATTAATGCATAATTCATAATTCATAATGCATAGTTATGGATTGCTGATGAGGTTATGATATTATGCGTTTAATTTTATCTAATTTTATATTCTATTTTAGAGTTGCCTTCTAAATCCCTTTTTAGGAGAGCCGTAGGGTTATCTTATCTTCAGCGTCACAAAAGTAAGCGCCGCGAGAAGGATACCTATAATCCAGAAGCGTACCACAATCTTAGATTCCGGTATAGGATGCTTCGGGTAGTTGATGAGGCATTGAATGGCCGGATCTCCCGCCTTTTGGAAGTGGTGGTGGAGGGGGGTCATTTTGAATATTCGGCGTCCCTGGCCATACTTGCGCTTGGTCAGTTTGAAGTAGGCTACCTGCAGCACGACCGACAGGTCTTCAATGAAGAAGATGAGGCAAAGCAGCGGTATGAGCAATTCCTTGCGGATGAGGATGGCGAATACTGCGAGGATACCGCCGAGCATCAGGGAGCCTGTATCCCCCATAAATACCTGGGCAGGGAATGCATTATACCATAGGAAGCCTACCAAAGCGCCGATGAACGCTCCGGCATAGACTACCAGTTCCTCCGACCCGGGGATATACATTATGTCGAGATACCCCGAATAAATCACATTGCCTCCAAGATAGGCCATGACAGCGAGGGCCGTGCCGATGATGGCTGAGGTGCCTGCGCATAGGCCGTCAAGTCCATCGGTGAGGTTTGCTCCGTTGCTCACAGCGGTCACAGCTACAATCACAACGATGACGAATATGATCCATCCTGCCGTTTGCGCTGCATTCTCATTCGGGATCCAGGAGGTCAGCCATTCGTAGTTGAAGTTATTGTTCTTTACAAAAGGAATGGTGGTCTCAGGAGTCTTATAGACCTTCACAGGATGCACCGTCTTTTCTTGATCAGCCATATTGTAGGAGCTTGCTGCCATCACTACAGTCGGTCCGTCGTTGGAAGAGGAGCTTATG
This sequence comes from uncultured Sangeribacter sp., assembly GCA_964432215.1. Classification (GTDB taxonomy): domain Bacteria; phylum Bacteroidota; class Bacteroidia; order Bacteroidales; family Muribaculaceae; genus Lepagella. The sequence goes on along the minus strand of CAYSMP010000034.1, from coordinate 8,694 downwards.
GATGATGCCATGAAGAGTTCCTTGGCGGCTTCATTTTCCGTGGTCAGAGGCACACTGCTCATCTTGACGTCGGGAGAGAGCCACATTGTAAGCCCTACGATAAGTCCGAGTCCCACCTGACCGATAATCTTGTATTTACCTTGCAGTCCGTCCTTGTTGTGGTATTTTATTTTCCTGTAGTCGTCGAGGAAGCCGATAGCACCTGTCCAGAGGGTTGCCACCAGCATCAGTAGCATATAGATATTGGTCAGGTTGCCGATCAAAAGGCATGGCACCATTATGGCTGCGATGATAATGATGCCTCCCATGGTCGGGGTGCCGGTCTTTTTCATTTGTCCTTCGAGACCGAGATTTCGCACCACTTCACCTACCTGCATCTTCTGCAGGCGTTCGATGATGTGGCGTCCGAAGACGAGGGCTATCAGAAGCGACAGTGTGAAAGTCACTCCTGCCCGGAAGGATATGTAGGTCATCAGATGCCGCCCCGGAAAGTCGAACGAGGCGGAATCCTGTAGGTATTCGAAAATGGAGTAAAGCATTTCTTCGGTTGTGGAGTTGTGAGGTTGTGGGGGTTGTGGAGTTGTGGAGTTAAGGGGATTAATTAAGCATTAAAGAAGGCCATGACTTCCTCACGGTCGTCGAAATGATGACGCACTCCTTTTATTTCCTGATAAGGTTCATGCCCTTTTCCTGCGATGAGCACGACACCACCGGCCGGGCAAGTGGAGAGGGCGGTGCGTATGGCTTCGCGTCGGTCGGTGATGCAGAGTGTGCGTCGGAGCTCTTCTGCACTCAGGCCGGTCTTCATCATTGCGATGATGGATTCCGGCTCTTCATCGCGTGGATTGTCAGAAGTCAGGATGAGCCTGTCGGAGCGGCAGGCAGCTTCTTGTGCCATCATGGGGCGTTTGCCATGGTCGCGGTTGCCTCCTGCTCCTACTACGGTGCATATGTATCCGTCTGCTCCGAGCACTTCGCGGATGGTGTCAAGCACGTTGACCAGCGCGTCGGGAGTATGTGCATAATCTACGATGGCGGTGACTCCTTCCGGCCCATGGAATGTCTGGAAGCGTCCTGCTACCGGAACGAGGCGGCTCATGTCTACGAGCAGTTTGTCTTTCGGAAGGCCGGCAAGCACCGATGCTCCGTAGACTGCGGTAAGATTGTAGGCGTTGAATCGGCCGGTAAACTGCACTTCCACCTCATGCCCGTTGAGGGATAGGAGAGTGCCGTCGAGCCGGCTTTCCACCACTCTGCCCCTGAAGTCCGCGTCGCTGCGCAGTGAGTAGGTATAGGTCTTGGCCTTTGTATTCTGTATCATGTAGCGTCCTGACTTGTCGTCGATATTTACTAGGGCGAATGCTGTGGGAGGAAGCATGTCGAAGAATGCTTTTTTTGCATTCATATAGTTTTCAACCGATCCGTGATAGTCGAGGTGGTCGCGGGTTAGGTTGGAGAATATAGCTCCGGTAAAGTGGAGGCCTGCAATTCTCTTCTGCTGTGCTGCATGGCTCGACACTTCCATAAAGGCATATTCGCACCCTGCTTCCACCATTTCAGCAAGCAGACTATTGAGGGTGATTGGATCGGGAGTGGTGTGGGTCGTAGGTATGGCTCTGGTCCCGACGTAGTTGCAAACAGTGGATATCAGTCCTGCTTCGAAACCTTCGAGACGTGCCATCTCATAGAGGAGTGTGGCAGTGGTGGTCTTTCCGTTGGTGCCGGTCACCCCTACGAGCTTAAGGTTCTGCGAGGGATGTCCATACCAGGCAGAGGCCAGCCGTCCGAGCGCATCGGAAGAGTCTTCTACCCGGATATATGTGATTCCCGGCTCAAACTGTGCCGGCATAGTCTCACACACTATTGCCCCCACATGGGCTGAGGCCACTACTGGTATATACTTGTGTCCGTCGGTGGTCACTCCGCGTACGGCTACAAACATTCCTTCTTTCTGCGTCTTACGCGAATCGCTTTCGAGCGCAACTATATTTTTATCTATGTCTCCCACTATTTCGAGAGGCTTGATGTCTTTAAGCAGTGTTGATAGTTTAGCAGTCATATATTGTGTTGTCTGTTTGACAAAATTTAATCGTTAATCGTTAGATAGCCAGTGTCAGCATGATTTTCTGTCCTCTTATGGCCTTTGATCCGGCAGGTATGGATTGCCTTGCCACTTTTCCGGCTCCTTGCACCGATACATTGAGTCCGCGGCTTTCGAGAAGCATTACCGCCGACCGAAGGTCGAATCCGGTGACGTCGGGCACTTTGGTAGAGGGATATTCATTTTTGGGGGCCATCTTTCTGATGGGATGGCCTATGGTATGGGCGATCTGTTCGGTATCCTTGCTTGTAGTGGCGGCTATGAGAGGGCGTTCGCCGGAGGCTGTCTGTCTCAGGCGTGGAGTGTTGGAAAGCATACCTCGGGCGTGCATCTTCAGTGCTATCTGCTTCATCACCTGGCCCGAGGTGCGGTTGGCACTCAGTCCGGCTGCACCCTGCACGAGCACCATGCAACTGTATTTAGGCTCATCGTAGGGGAAGAAGCCGGCGAAGGCAAGACGCCGCTTGGCAGGATTGTACTGCCCTTTCTCCACGGGGAATACAGTACCTGTCTTGCCGACTATCTTCACGCGGTCGTCGCGCACGAGACGCGCTGTGCCGTGTTCTCCCCAGACCACTTCATGGATACACTGCTTCACTTTCTCTGCCGTCTCAGGAGAGCATATACGGTCGCGTATATAGCTGATAGGGATCATGGAGTCGCCACGTTCGGAGCGGAGCGCACGTACGAGATGTGGGCGCACCAGCCGACCGCGGTTTGCGATGGCGTTGTAGAAAGCGAGGGTATATAAGGGAGGCACCATCGTATTGTATCCGTAGGCCTGGCGAGCAAGGTCGAGGTGGCGCGATACGAGGGTGATTGGTTGCCCTTTGCTGTTCTGCGGTTCGAGGCGGCGTACTATGGGTACTTGTTCGCCGGCGATGCCGGAATTTATCCTATCGAAAAATCCTATGGAGGCAAGACGGTCGTAATATTTCGCCGGATCTGTGGCATACCCCTTGAAGATGATGCGCGCGATACCGGTATTGCTCGACATTTCGATCACTTGCTTCATATTCTTCACCGTTGGTGCATGTGGGTCGGTGGTCTTCTGAAATGGAGAGCAGTCTACCGTCTGATATACACTCTTGGCCAATCCGTCTTCAAATGCTATCATCATCGAAATAGGCTTGATAACGGATCCGGGCTCATAGGGGAGCACTGCGCGGTTGAGGGCTTCGCCGTAGGAGCCATCTTCCATTCTCTCAATGCTCGAGAGGGCCACGATCTCGCCCGTCTCCACTTCCATCAGTATAGCCGTACCCCACTCGCAGTTGGTCTCTGAGCAAATGTCTTGAAGGCTTTCCTCTACAATGTCTTGAAGGTCGATGTCGATGGTGGTCAGCAGGTCATAGCCTGGTGTCGGAGGAGTGGTCACCCAGTTGCCGTAGCCCTTCGTCAAGGGCACTTGCTTGGCGTAGCCGGGTTTTCCGTAGAGTAAGGAGTCAAGGTCTTTTTCAAGTCCTGAATAGCCATGTATCTCACCTTTGTGGCGTGTCTTTTCGGTCACTACCTCATGCACTCGCCCGATACTTCTATTGGCCATCTTTCCATAGGGGTATATGCGGCGGGAATGCTCCTCCTTATATAGAGGGCAGCGGAATCCGGCTCCTTTGAAGTCGCGTACAAATACGAATTTACGCGCCGAGTCGAACTCCTCAAGCGGGCGGTTGCGCGCTATTGTGAGCGACCGGGTGCGTCTGTCAGGGTCTTTTTCTATCTCCTCATGGAGCCTTACACGCCATGACTTCTCCTTGCGTGTGGCGGCATCAGCCTTCTGAGGGTCGAAGCGTGGATACCTGAGGTCGAGTGTATCGGCCAGGGAGTCGAGTTTGGCGATGAGCTTTGATTTTGGCATCGCCTTGATTTTGTTGTGGCGCATGTCGATCTTAATATCGCAGACCTTGACATTGCAAGCCAGTATATTGCCGTTGGCGGCGAGTATGCTTCCCCTTTCGGGAGCTATGGTGTCTATCCTTGCGAGCTGCTTTTCGGCTCGTGCGTTCCATGCGGCTGCCTCCACCACCGTGGTGCGAAACATGTTCCACACTATGCCCATTCCCATCAGGATAAAGAAACTCGTTATCACTCCATAGCGTATGAAGATACGTCGTTTGTTGCTTTCTTTCTTTGCCATGTCGTGGTGTTATTGATTGGATTTGCCCTTGAGCCCTTCGCATTCGATCACTACCGGGGGCTCCTCCTGATATCGGAGTCCCAGCTTCTTCTCAGTAGTGAGACGTGTGAGTTCTGTCTCACGGATCAGAGTCATATACCATGCCTTCTCGTGTAGCTTTTCGCTCTCGGCACGCTGTAGCTCTCGGCTGAGTTGCTTTATCTCCGACATCCTGGTCTTGGTGCGGTAGCGTAGACCCATCACGCCTATCAGGGCCGTGATGATTGCGATGATCATCCAGGCGTTTCGCTTGAAGAACTCAAGAGAGACGGCTTGTCCGTTGCGTAGGTCTTCGGTGTTGTGTTTCACCATAGAGGTGACCGACGATCCAAACCCCTTCTTTTTCTTTCCTTTGTTGTCTTTTCCCTTTTTTGAGTTGCTTTTTCCCATCCTAATATTGTTTATCTTGATTTGCTTGGTTTATGTCATTAATATTTAGTCTTTAATTAGCTCCGCTGCTCTCAGTTTTGCACTCCGGCTCCGTGGATTTCTTTCGGTCTCCTCGGTGTCGGCCGTGATTGGGGAGCGGGTGATCTGGCGCCAATCGCATATCGTTTTCCCAAAGAAGTCTTTTTCGATATTCCCCTCTGCGTTGCCGGAGCGGAAGAAGTTCTTGACAATCCTGTCTTCCACGGAGTGGTAGGTCAGGACCACCATCCTTCCTCCTTCCTTTAGCATTGATGGTGCGGAAGAGAGTAGGGTGGTAAGGGCTTCCATCTCGGAATTGACTTCTATGCGCAATGCTTGAAACACCTGGGCCATCTCCTTCTTCTCTCCCTTGGGATTGAGTCCGGGCCTGACTGCCTCGGCGAGTTGGAAGGTAGTCAGGATAGGTGCTTTCTCACGTGCGGAGACTATTGCACGCGCTGCCTTTGCCGGATCCTTGAGGTCGGCATATGTGCGGAAGAGAGAGGTGAGATCGCGTGCATCATAGCGCTCCAATAGCTGAGCTGCTGTCAGAGGCGCTTTTTGGTTCATTCTCATGTCGAGAGGGGCGTCGGCGCGGAAGGAGAATCCGCGTTCGGCATCATCGAAATGATGGAATGATACTCCTAAGTCGGCCAATATGCCGTCTACCCGGTCCACTCCGTGATATCGTAGGAAATTTCGCATGAAGCGGAAATTACTCCTGACGAAAGTGAAGCGCTTGTCATTGGGGGCGTTCCCTATAGCATCCTCGTCCTGGTCGAATGATATGAGGCGCCCGGAGGGACCCAGGCGTTGCAGGATGGCACGCGAATGGCCGCCACCGCCGAAAGTGGCGTCGACGTATGTGCCGTCCGGCTTGATGTCGAGGCATTCCAGGGTCTGTGGCAGAAGCGCGGGTATGTGGTAAGCGGGCTCAGACATAGTGGTGAAAGAAAATTTGGGTGTAAAGTTACAAAAATTCTTTTAAATTTGCGAATGCAAACAGCAAATATTTGCAAATTTTTTCAAATAATCCTATTGTCACAATTTATCTTGAGGCTTCGACGTTATAAATAAAATATTAAATATAAATAAAATATTAAATCCTTTCGGTTTATGAAGCGTAACATCATCCTTCTCCTGATCGCTCTCTTCGCTGTCTTTCCCTCGATGGCTGATGGACTATGGGGAGCAAAAGCCTCCTTCGACGTCAATGTCCCCGGTAAGTTTAAAGTTGGCGACAGCTCTACCAAACTCTATCGCTCAGGCCTCGGATTCTCTCTTGGAGGGGTCTATTCCTATTTTTTTACAGATAATTTTTTCCTTGAGCCCTCTCTTTCATTTTTCTATGACACTTATTCCTGCGATTTCACCATAATAGAGGAGGAAGGAGCTCAGGGAGTAGACCCTGTCACTTATAAGGTTGGATTGCGTCTTCCGGTGGTGTTTGGCTACACGTTTGACATTACCGATGATTTCTCCCTCTCTGTATTCACCGGTCCGGAACTGGATTACGCTTTTGCCGGTGGTTATCGCGTGAAAAACAAAAGATTTAAGGATGAAGTAGGTTCACTCTTCGGGAGCGATCCAGGCATGCAACGGCGTTTCAGTTGCTCTTGGAAGGGTGGTGTCGGTTTCCCATTCTCCGACTGGCGCGTCGACTTTGAAGCAGCTGTAGGCCTCTCCGATATCATTACCGGCCCTGGCTCATTAAAGGAAAATCGCATTCTCCTGTCGCTGGTGCGCTATTTTTGACATTGAGTTGTTTCAACGCTCCAAATTTATCTACCCATGTAAGAAACTGCACATTTCAGTCCATTTGCGCCACTCCTTAAAAAATGTTAACTTTTGGTCTACTATGGCAAAAGTTAACTTTTTTTTGCTTATCTTTGTGGTTGTAATGAAGAGCAAATGTTAATTTGCTATTTCCACTTTACTTAACATCGCACTAAAAAATGGCAAAAATAAAAGGAGCCGTCACCGTCAATAAGGAGCGGTGCAAAGGATGCAATCTATGTGTGGTCGCTTGTCCGACCGACACTCTTTCGCTTCAACCTCTTGAAGTCAACGATCGTGGTTACCATTTCGCCTACATGTCAAATCCGGATGCTTGCATTGGTTGCTGCAGTTGCGCGTTGGTCTGCCCGGATGCTTGCATAGAGGTCTACCGCGTCCGGATCGACTAACGTCGGGTTTAGTTCTAACTAAACTTCTAAATTAAATATTAAAACAAACACCAATATATGGAAGAAGTAAGACTCATGAAGGGCAACGAGGCAATAGCCCACGCTGCCATCCGGTATGGATGCGACGGCTATTTCGGCTATCCCATTACCCCTCAGTCCGAAGTGCTTGAGACCCTTGAGGCCCTCATGCCTTGGGATACTACCGGAATGGTGGTGCTTCAGGCCGAATCTGAAGTGGCTGCCATCAATATGGTATATGGCGGTGCCGCCACAGGCAAGGCCGTCATGACATCCTCATCATCACCCGGCGTCAGCCTCAAGCAGGAGGGCATATCATATATTGCCGCCTCATCTCTGCCGGCTCTTATACTCAATGTCATGCGTGGAGGTCCGGGTCTCGGCACTATCCAGCCTTCACAGGCCGACTATTTTCAGGCCGTTAAGGGAGGAGGACATGGCGATTATCATCTGATAGTGCTTGCTCCCTCGACAGTGCAGGAGATGGCCGATTTTGTCGGCCTCGGTTTTGACCTCGCATTCAAATATTGCAATCCAGCAATGATTCTCGCCGACGGTATCGTTGGCCAGATGATGGAGAAGGTAGTGCTCCCCGAGCAGCGTCCCCGCCGTACGGATGCTGAGATCCGCGAGCAGTGTCCCTGGGCTGTCACAGGCCGTGAAGGGCGCCGCAAGCGTAACGTGGTCACATCGCTCGAACTTGAATCAGACAAGATGGAGGTGATCAATAATAAGCTTCAAGAGAAATATCGCGAGATTGAAGCTAATGAGACACGCTGGGAAGAGATCGGCGTAGAAGATGCCGACTATCTTATCATCTCTTTCGGTTCGGTAGCCCGTATCTCTACCAAAGCTAAGGAACTCGCCGAAGAAGAGGGCCTGAAGGTAGGAGTGCTCCGTCCCATAACGCTTTGGCCTTTCCCCGCTGAGGCTATCCGTAAGGCAGCTGAGGGCAAAAAGGGTATCTTGGTGGTAGAACTCAATGCCGGCCAGATGATAGAGGATGTTCGCCTCGCTGTCCATGACACACTCCCCGTGAAGCATTTCGGACGCATGGGTGGCATCATTCCCTCTCCTTCCGAGATCGTCACCGCCCTCAAAGAAAAACTTGTAAATTAAGGCAGTCTTTAAAGTCCTTAAAGGACCTTACTTCCCTAAACAATAAAAAAATGGAACTACAAGATATAATCCGTCCGGAAAATAAAGTCTACGCGGCTCCGGAGCTTCTTGATGAGGTCAATATGCACTACTGCCCCGGCTGCAGCCACGGCGTGATCCATAAGCTTGTGGCTGAGGTGATAGCAGAACTCGGCATCGTGGAGCGAACAGTCGGTGTGTCGCCGGTAGGATGTGCTGTGTTTGCCTACAACTATATCGACTGCGACTGGATAGAGGCTGCCCACGGGCGTGCTCCGGCCATCGCTACCGCTGTCAGCCGTCTTTGGCCGGAAAATGTGGTCTTCACGTATCAGGGCGACGGCGATATGTCGGCTATCGGCACTGCTGAGACAATTCATGCCGCCAACCGCGGTGAGAACATCGTCATGATTTTCGTCAACAACGCTATCTACGGCATGACCGGAGGACAGATGTCTCCGACCTCCCTTATCGGCCAGAAGACAGCCACTTCCCCATATGGCCGACGAGTCGATCTCAACGGCTATCCCCTTGAGATAACCAATCTTCTGAAGGAACTTGACGGCACTTGCTACGTCACCCGCCAGAGTGTGCATACTCCGGCCAACGTCAGAAAGACGAAGGCAGCCCTTAAGAAGGCGTTTCAGAACGCTATCGACAAGAAGGGC
>CAYSMP010000033.1:18167-27530 GCA_964432215.1 uncultured Sangeribacter sp. | reverse complement strand
AGAATAACCCAAAATTACTAAAAACATGAAAACATTAAAATTCTTAGGCCTCTGCGGACTTGCTTTTGTCATGGCATCATGCGGCGGCAATGCAAACAAGGAAAAAGAAGCAGAGGCTGAAGCAGCCAACGAGGCATTTTATGCCGAACAACCGGTAGAAAGCGGTATTTATGACGCAACATATTTCAATATCAAAGGGAAAGATTCCCGCAAAGGTCAGTTTGACGGTCGCGTGATCTACGCCCTCAGCCCTGATCAATCTGCTGTCTTCGTATACGAGAATGGCAACCGCACAAAAATCAAACATATTCTTTTGTTAAACAATGGATTCCAAAAGGAAGACAGCGTATACGTGGCAACCGATAAGACTGGCATACCTGTGACAGTAGGCAACGACAGTACAAATATGTACGTGAACTATATCACCAACAACGATACAGTCACTATAACATTCAATCCGAAGGCCCGGAATACTTACACTCCAATTGAAGCTCTTGCCAAAATCAAGGAAGAGGCAAGTAAATAACTCAACTTTCAACATATGTTGAAAGTTGAAGGTTATAAGGTTATATGGTTATGATGTTAATATAAATAGACTTGTAACTATATAGTTCATTTTGCTTTATGAGAGATTAGGATGGAGGCTTCATAGAGAAGCCATATGGGGAGCGAGACTATCAATAAAGTGAAGGCATCAGATGTAGGTGTGATTATAGCACACACTACAAGTATAATCAATACGGCGTGACGCCTGTATTTCTTAAGGAAGCCGGAATCGATGATTCCGGCTTTCGTCGCTATGTATGCAAGCACCGGGAGCTCACACATGATTCCCATAAAGAGGCAGAGCATGATTAGCACACTCATATATGATTCCAATGATATCAAATTGGTGACTTCTGAAGAGACCTGATATGTGCCAAGGAAACGGAATGTAAGCGGAAAAATTATGAAATAGCTTAATGCGACCCCAAGCAAAAACATTATATATCCTCCAATCAGCAGGCGCCGCGAATATTTCCGTTCATTAGCATAGAGAGCCGGCGATATGAAGCCAAACATCTGATGGAGGATATATGGAGACGCCACTATTATGCCGACACAGAAAGCTGTCTTCATATGAATCATAAACTGCTGGGCCAGTCCGGTATTGATCAAACTCACCTCAAACCATTCAGTTCCTCCGAATCCTAATTGAGCCGATATATCAGAGAGAATCCTGTAGAGAATAAAATCAGGCGACTTAGGGGCAAGCACTACTGCAAACACTTCGTCTTTGAAGCAAAATGCCACAACAGTAAACAAAAGGGTGACAGCAAGGATGCGCAACAATACACCACGCAGCACGTCAAGATGATCCCAGAATGTCAGTCCGGGACCATCATTTAAGTTTTCCGACGATTTCTCCATCGCCATAGATCAATTCTTCCCCTTTTCGTCTTCTTTCTTCACTTCTTCCTTATCATCGCCATTGAGTCCGGATTCCACTTCTTTCATACCATCCTTGAAAGAGCGCACACCTTTTCCAAGCCCTTTCATCAGCTCAGGAATTTTCTTACCTCCAAAAAAAAGAAGTACTACAAGGGCTATTACCAACACCTCTGAAAGACCGAGGCCGCCTATGAAGCTTAGTGTCATATTCATCAATTATAAATTATAAGTTGCCAAAAATAATTCTAAATTCTAAATTAGTCTTGCGGGATCACTTCCTGCATGTAGATTGCGTCAAGGCTCCAGAGGGCAGCGTCATTCGTACTGATTGGTGAGGCTTCGTGAATCGGAGCTGGGACTTCACTTCCTTCGATAATGCTCACTTGCATGCGCGGAGCATCGGTATGCTCTGCCGTAGTAAGTAGATCATGCCATGCTTCGGCTGCCAGATCATTGTCGCCTCTTTTCCATGCCGAATATGCTTGCAGACGCGACACTCTAAATCTATTTCGTTTTATCTCACGGGCTTTACGCTTATAATGAGTGGCATGCTCCAACCATGCGTCTTCCCACTCTTCATCCGGAAGCAATTCCATCATCTCATTCATGAGTTCAAATCCACCCATGATTGTCATCAGGTGGTTGGTGTCTTGAAGTGTAGAATCACATTCAGATGTAATTATGCCGGTAGCCGGGTCATAGCCAAGGGCAAGAGGTCCGGTAAAAAGACGGCTGGGCAGAGCGCATATACTCTTCATTCCTGCCTTTATCTTGTCGCGATAGGCAGTGTTTTCTGTCCTCTCCCACTCCGTCATCCAGTTGCCGGCATAAGCGAGCCAATCCGGACCGAAGCGAAGACGCGCAGGAGCCGTACAAGGATACTTTTCCCGAGGTTGGGCAAGGCGCATGGGATCGATGGAGTATAGTTTCTGGTCTGAATCCGTCACGTCGCTCATCAGATCGCCAAGACGCTCATCAGCAGTGAGATAATACATGATGCGGTTGAAACCCGCTTGGCTTATACGCGCCTCTTTTGCGCCACACCCCCAATGGCTTACGTTGTGGCGGCTGCCGAGCCCGGCATTGGGACCGATATGGTAGACGTCCACTTCCGAAGCATGGCGTGTCATGGCCGTGGCCATACGCCAAAGCTCAGGATCAGCTGTGCGGAGGAACTGATACCATAGCCAGAGGTTGCTGCCGAGTTCGGTATTATCCCATGCATAGCCTCCTACATCATATCGCCACGAATGGCGCACCGGGTCGTAGGCATGCATGACATCGCCGTAATGCCAAAAACCATACCAACGGTTTTCTTCTATTGCATGTTTGTAGAAGTCGGCATAGTCATTCAAGCGGTCTTCAACCACTGCACGCACCGGAGTAGAACGGTCAGGAAGCCCCCAGACTCCAAAAGCTTTATGACGGTGCAGATAGTCGGGTGTGGGCAATAATACACTTTCCAGTCCGGCAGCCGCGGCATTGGCGGAGAAATTTGCCTTACCTCGATAGCCATCGTCGGGACGAATTGTAATGGTCGACGTACGCGCAATACCATAAGGGGTACTCATACCTTCCTGGACATCTTCATAGCTCGCGCCAAGACCATGAGGCCGGTCATCATAATGGCGAAGATCCATTGGTTCGGCATCGGGATTCCAGAGCCACGCTGTGACTGTAGCTCGCGGCGATCGGGCACCTGAAACTTCAAGTCCGGAAGGACATGACTGCCAGAAATCTTTCATTGATATTGTCAGACCTCCTGACACATCTCCGGCATAGACAGAGCCTTGAGCACGGTGGCCACCGAAAGTGCCTATCCATGGAGAATCTGCAGTAGCCTTTTTGCGTATTGTGTATCCATCAGGACCATTCTGCGACAGACGGAAACCATCCCATTCTGCCCACTCATCAATAAGTTTCTGTCCTCCTTCGTCAAAATCGGCATAGTCAAAGACTCGCTCCCCATTCATCTGCATTTCCTGAACTGAGGGCGAAAACTGACCGGTGGAAGGATTTCGCAACATGCGGCGACCAACGAGAGGCTGTACAGGTTCGCTCCACACTCCTCCATCAGCAGTAGCAAAAGCCACGTGGCGGTTGTAGGAACATTCTCGCATAGGCACATCGAAAGCCACACCAAGTGCTGAGATGAAATCTTTATCCTGGTCTCCATCAAAGACGAAGGAGTGAGTCATCTTTATATCCGGACTGGTGCCGAATGCACTCAGACGGATTGTCCAAGGGAGCCATTCCCGACCATCGGATGAACGGTGCACACCTTTCAGAATGACTACGGCTCGTTCGGCACCATTTCGTTCAATCCCTGAATAAAGAAGACGGCTCTTCATATCGGTGGCGTTGACGCTACCTTCGTAAGGAGAATCCTTTACTGTCCCGACAAGACGGCCGTCGACGGCTGTCTTCACCCCTGCAGTCACTATAGAGTCGATGATATTTTCGACAATCTGAGCAGAGGAAGTAACCTTCGGGATATAGACTGTAGAATTGGCTGCTCTTACCAATATGCGATTGCCATCATCTTCTGCAAGCATTTGGCTGGGGTCTTTCTTGGCATTCTTCTTGCTTGGTTTGCCCATACGGACTGTAAGATTTTCAGCTCCTGCAGGGACAGTACCTGAGACGGCAGCCCATTTCACTGTACCGTCGGGCCAGAAAGCTAATGGCCAACTTTCTGTAGGGATTTCTATGACTCCGGAGGCAAGAGTCAGAGGGGTTGTCAATGATACAGCACCTGGATCAAACGGCACGCCAAAAGTAACAGGTACATCTGACTTTGGCGCCTCTCCCACCCATGCGAGAGGCACATCGGTTTCTTGCAGTGGTTCGCAGGAGTATGAGAAGTTGGTCAGTCGTGTACGGCTTAGAGTAGTACGAAAAGCAAACCAGCCTTCTGTAAGTGGAGCAGGATCGCGAAAATCAACTAATCGTTCGCCATCGATGAAATATTGAGTTCGAAGTCCGTCGTGTGTTATCTTTATGTGATACCACTTCCCCGGTTTCAACAGATGGTCGGCATCAGTGTATTCCTTTATAATAGCAGGACGGCAATTCGCATCATCAACTCCCCTTTCGTCGCCATTATAGCGGCGGAAGCGGGTGGTAGAGTTATGGTTGCCTCCATAGCCAAGATAATAAAGCTGAAGAGTGTAAGAGTTGACAAATTTTCCACCTCTTTTATTGAGGTTTTTCCAAGGATCCGGAGCATTTGGATCGGAAGCCATCCAGAAACAATTTAGATCGCTGAGACGATCGTCGGGGCTTTCTGTCACTACCTGCGCATCATATTCGATGACCGTGCGACCGCTCATCTTGTCCTTGCGCCACACACTGAGGCCTTTTGGGGCTACAAATTCGGCTGTATCTCCCTGGAAAGTCACTTTATATGGGCCCTCCGACTCCACCACCCAATATTTCTTAAACTCCTTGGCGTTCAAGCCTGATACGGATTTTGTGGTGGCAAAGGCCGTTATGGTGGCAGCCATCATTACGAGTATAGAGAGCTGTTTTATGTAATTACGTTTCATGTCAGGTAATAGGTATGTTTTTGCAAAGATAATAAAAGAATCTGACATATGAAAATTGTATAAAGGCATTTGAAGTCGTTTAAGCTTATTTACGAATGAGGAGTTAAACAGAAGATTAATAAGTAGCTCACAAAAATAAGTTTAAACAACTTCGTTATTAAATTTTGCCATCTCCAAAAAATTTACTAAATTTGTATATGAAAGATTTTGTAGCAATAGATTTTGAAACAGCAAACAGCAACCGGTCTTCGGTCTGCAGTGTCGGTATCGTTATAGTCCGAGATGGTGAAATTGTAGACCGATTCTATAGCCTAATCCGTCCTACACCTAACTACTATAGCCAATTTACAACCAGAATTCATGGCCTGACCCGTCGAGATACAGACTCGGCTCCGAAATTTCCGGATGTTTGGGCTCAGATTCAAGACCGTATCACCGGTCTTCCCCTTATAGCCCACAATCGACCTTTCGATGAGAGTTGCCTTAAGGCCGTATTTTCATTTTATGATATGGAATATCCCAATTACCCTTTTTATTGTACCCTGGCCGCTTCACGCCGTACTCTGAAGCTTCCTTGCCATCAACTACACGTAGTGGCAGCAGCATGTGGTTATGACCTTGCCAACCACCATCATGCTCTTGCCGACGCTGAAGCTTGCGGTTATGTGTGGTATTATCTTACAGAGGGGAAGCAACTTACAATTCCAGAGGATTAAATTTAGTCTTTTGCACCTCCATCATAGCCTTGAAATCCTCACCGGTTATATAGCATTTAGGCGGCGGAGCCATCCTGTGTAGAAGCGACGATTGGCAGGACGCGACATGCATATTCGGTCTATGTATGCTATTCGTTCACGTTTGAGGAGGTGGAAAAGGTCTTGTGGATTATGGCAATTGACTGCAGCGAGCGTCTTCGGACCTACAATGCCGTCGGATTTTACTCCAAGAAGTTTCTGAGGAAGTTTGATTCCATAAACTCCGCTTGTCCAGACCCAGTCTACGAGCATCTCGGCAACGCGCTGGTCAGCAATCAGATCTGCTTGCCAGCGGTCCCAAAACATTGTCTTTAGAATGGCGATCCATTCTGCATATGAAAGTTTTGAGAGGGAGGAGACGGAAGGGGCCGGTAGGTGCTTGCGTTTGCAGTAGTCGCGGTAGGTAGTTATTGTCACGCCTGCCATAGTCGCCCCTCCCCTGTCGTTGGGATCATTGGAGATACCTTTGGTCTTTGCTTTGGCGAATAATTGCTCGTTGGAGAGTGATGGGTCTTTGACGCCTGTTTCCCAGAAGATGAGGAAAGGGATGAAATTGTTCAGGTTTGCCATACTTAGTATTCACTTGGGGGTTGACGACGGTCGCAACCCCGGACCAGGCATTTGCGGGCTTCGGCTTCTGCAAGGCGGAGTTCTGCTTCGTAGCGGTTGTTGATTTCAGCGATGCGTAGAGATTGTTCGTTGCGGAGTTCGGAGTAGATGGAGTCGATTTTGGCATCCCGTTCTGCAAGACGTTTTTCGAGCCAGTCGATTTGAAGGCGACGGTTTTGGTTTTCCTGCGCTGTTACGTCGGCGTTTTCTTTTCGGGCGGCGAGCGTACGGTTGTACCACCATTTGCCGAGTTCCACTACGCCTTGCATGCCCCCGGCAGCCCCGACGAGTGTCATAAGGTCAGATATTTCCATGTGCATAAACTTTTTTCTGCAAAGTTACTGCACACTCCCCCCGCTTCTCCCTTATTCTGATAAATTATTATTAACCGGACCCAGAGTAGTTAGCACGCATCCCGTCTGCTGACTACTCTGGAGATGCGCGTCGACCCACTCGGAGCGTGCTAACTACTTTGGATAGTGAATTTTCTATGATTATTTGCTAATGAAAGAAAATTACACTATTTTTGCAATGTAAAAGTCGGAACTATGGGCGCAATTAAATATCCGGTGGGAATTCAGACATTCCAAAAGATTATTGAGGAAGGCTATACATATGTCGATAAAACTCATTTTATCGCAAATCTTATTAAGGAAGGTCAATACATCTTCCTCAGTCGACCGCGTCGGTTTGGCAAAAGTCTGCTGCTTTCCACCATTCATGCTTATTTTGACGGCCGACGTGAGCTCTTCAAGGGGCTGGCCATCGACAGCATGGATATGGACTGGTCTCCAAGACCGGTGCTTCATTTCGACTTTAATTCCGGTCTTTATGAGAAGCCCGAGGGGCTGGAGGAGTTGATCGACATCCATCTAAAAGATTATGAAACACGATATGAGATAGCAGTTGAACCTAATAAAAATATATCAACGCGTTTCAGAAATCTCATCCGTGGCATCTTCGACAGGACTGGAAAGAAAGTCGTGATCCTCGTGGATGAATATGACAAACCTCTTCTCAGTATCGAAGAAAATCCGAAGCTCTACGAAAAAAACCAGGTACAACTCAAGGCACTCTTCTCCAACTTGAAGTCGATGGATGAATACATTGAGTTTGCAATGCTCACCGGTGTGGCCCGTTTCAGCCGAGTAAGCATTTTCAGCGACCTTAACAATCTGAAGGACATTTCGATGTATGAACGCTATCAAGAGATATGCGGTTGGTCTGAGAAGGAACTGACGCGAAATTTCAAAGAGGGAATTGAGGCATTGGCCGGAAAACGTCGTGAATCGACAGCACGGACTCTCGATGAACTCAGGAACTTTTACGATGGATATCTCTTCAGCGAGGAAGGCAACAGGCTATACAATCCTTACAGCGTTCTCATGGCTCTCGACAGCTGCATAATAAAACCATATTGGTTTGAAACTGGAACTCCAACTTTTCTTGCCAGGAGAATCAAGGCAAGCGGTATCGATCCGGAAAATATCAACAGGATATCGAGAAGCTATTCCGAACTCATTGCAGTTGGACTCGGTACAGACAATGTCGCTGCCCTTATGTTCCAGACAGGATATCTGACAATCGAATCATACGACCCACGCAGACAGCGGTATAAGTTGCGCTTTCCCAACAGAGAGGTGGAGATCGGATTCGCCCGCAATCTCCTACCCCTTTATGCCCCTTCCACAGACAAAACAGGTGGGCCTTTCAGCATCCAGAATTTTCAGGATGATCTCTACGACGGAGAACCTGAAGCGTTCATGAAGAGACTCGAAGCTTTGATGAAGGACCTCCCGGTAGAAGATCATCGGGAGTCAACATATCGTGCTCTTACATACCTGTTGTGCCTGCTTTCAGGCACGGAAGCCCAGTCAGAAAGACATTCATATAAAGGGCGCTCTGATATGGAGGTGCTGACACCAGATTATATATACGTTTTCGAGTTCAAATACAACAAGAGTGTGGCCGATGCAATGGAGCAGATACAGACACGCGACTATGCAGGCCGATTTGCTATGGATCACCGCCAAGTATATCTCATAGGTGCCAACTTCAATGAGAGGAAGGAAGAGCGAGGGCTGAAGTATCAGATAAAGAAATTATCAGCTCCTCACCCCTAAAAGTTTGGGAAATACGCTACATAGGCACTGCGTAGTCACTTGGTTCTTCACTCTTTTCCGCATACATTATGTCAGGCCGGAGAGATCTATTTTGTATATGCCGATATTGCTATCTATTGGCCGGAAAAACATCACCATGTAGATAGGCACGTACGAAATATTATCGTCAACTTCTACATTTCCATTGCAGAGCACGATCGCATCATAAAGGCTGTCCAGTCTGTCTGGCGCCTGTCAGCAACAAGGCATTTTTTGATGTCTTGTAGAAGTCGTCGATATATTTGTTTACCTCGCGATAGAGCATATTTGCTTAATTATTGATTATCAATTATTAAACGACACACATGCCACTTTTTCAAGGTAAAAATGCCAATTTTTGCCGTTTTTTCAATGCAAAAATAGTAATTTCTGCCGTTTTTTCAAAGAAAAATCCCTCAAAATTGCCGCTTTTTCAAAGCCAGATGCACTGCCCTTGCACTGCCTTTGCACTGCCCCATGAAAAGTCACTAAACCGTCTGCCCATTGACTATGCATTTCAGAATACCAACTTCAGTGATGCTTCCGTCTCTTCTGCGCTATAAGATCAGTTTTTTTAGATAGGAGTTTAGGTGGAACAGGAAATAATTTTGTGGATATCTGTTTTTCAGGGAAAGAACAACTGTGGCTACTGTTATCCTATCGGGATAGTTGAGGAATATGAGAAATGTGAAAAATGATGCAAAAAGCGTGAAAGATTTGGCGAGATGGGAAATTATGTTTAACTTTGTAAGTGCAGACTTATTAGCGGAAGCCTCGATCCGAGGTCAAAGTGTGTGGGTCTGTGTTTCGGTGCATCTTATGTGGCCATGAATCCTGATTCTCCCTCGTTGCTTCATGATCCACGCGACGAATTCTTCA
>CAYSMP010000033.1:0-18157 GCA_964432215.1 uncultured Sangeribacter sp. | reverse complement strand
TCTTTCTTGACATCTTGAAACTTCGCAACTTTCAATCACCATCAAGAATGAGACAACGGTAGATGCCTATAAGGAGTGTATACCTTCAGTTGCGGCGGCGCGTAAGCGGCATGCCGTGGCATTGCTATACATAATCCTGCGTGAGGCTTCTGCGTTGTCCGTTCTATGGTGATGGGCATTGCGAAGGCCTCAAGGTGTTGGACGGACAACAGGTAAAAGACCCTCACGCTTTTTTAATTTTCAGTACCGCCACATGATAGGGTCTGGCCAAAAAATTTATTTTATGAACAAACTATTACGGACATTGCCAATTGCATTATCGTTGGCTGCATGTCACTTTTCAGGACATGCACAAGAAACTCCCGATCTAAAAGGTGACGGAACAAAAGAAAGCCCATTCGTCATAGAGGAAGACTTTGATCTCTTCTTGCTCAAACAAAGAATGGATAAATATCAATTCTATACAGAAGATAAGTATGTAGAGCTTAGAAAAGATATCTATCTCAATCATGGTGTCCTCAATGATGATGGAAGCCTTTCAGCCGACAGTCTTAAATTTTCCGTATGGAAACCAATCGGTGAAGATTCTTATGGTAAGGGATTCTACGGAACTTTTGATGGAAACGGACATACAATATATGGCTTATATATCAACGATGAGTCAGCAAAAGATTCCGGATTCTTCGGATATATAGCCGAAGGAGCTATCGTAAAAAATCTAAATCTCGTTGACGGATATATATGTGGAGGAGAGTCAATAGGAGGTGTTGTCGGACTCTGCAAAGGAAGCGTGATTGACTGTAAAAACTTCTCAACTGTAAAATCGAAAGGCTCCACACATCAAGGAGGAGGCATAGTCGGCCAAATGTATTCAGACAAGGGAACAATCTCCAAATGTGAAAACCACGGCTTAATTATTGGTGAATCTTACCCAAGCGAATGGGGTGATATGTGGAATTGCTATACCGGAGGAATTGCAGGTGTGGCAAGAGCGAGAGTCGACAGCTGCATCAACAAAGGAAAGGTCATCGCATATGGTTGGGGACCTGTAGGAGGAATTGCCGGTACGGTTGGGGCATCATATATTTCCAATTCCGTCAATGAGGGATTTGTAACAAGCAACGTTGACGCCTCCATAGGAGGCATAGTCGGATCAAATTCTTCTTCAATATCAGGATGTGTCAATATGGGTCAGGTCCGAGCCCAGGCACCCGGATCTTGTATAGGAGGCATTGCCGGAGCAAATAATTATAATTCCACCGTAAGATCATCAGAAAATCATGCAGACATAATATGTGATGTCGACAGCATATTTGTAGGCGGTGTGGTAGGTCATCTTGATGGCGGTAGGTCTTACGATACTTATTACACTCCCAAAGTATATACAAGCAAGAACTTTGGCACTATCTCCACCACTTCTCCAAAGAGCCAGTGCGGTGGAATCGTCGGACTCTGCTACTGCGGAGAAATACACGAGTGTCATAATTCCGGACATATCATAAGCTATGCTATGGCTGGCGGGATACTGCCCATGGGAGAATTTCATTCCCATGTATATGACAGTTCGAATTCAGGAAAAATTGAAGGACTCAAGAGTACTGGAGGTATAGTAGGGAAAATAAACGGAGAGGTTCGAAACTGCATCAACAGCGGTCAGATCTCCACGCTTGAGGCAAACAGCGATTGTGGAGGCCTCGTTGGATGGCTCGACGGATCATCCGGAATTGTTCGTAACGGAATCAATACGGGCGAAGTAGGACATGGAAAATATGTCGGAGGAATCGTTGGAGATAACTCATATAATTCTACTATAATATCATGTTATAATGCGGGCCTTGTATTTTCTGCAACAGATGAAGGAAGAATCGGTGGTGTGTCCGGAGGCTCCGGTACACTTCGTAATTGCTACAACGCAGGTCCGGTACACGCCATAGGTAACGGAATGACCGTAGGGGGAGTGACTCAAAACGTTTGGGTACGCTGGGACAATCATGGAAACAGATCGGGAAGTACTATGAGTAATTGTTACAATGTCGGAGATGTAATAGTGGATCACGATGATTGTACAGTCGGAAATCTTGCAGGAAGCTATTCTCTATCTGACAGAAATACCCTTTTTACAAACTGTTTCTACCTTAAGGGAGCAATATATGGAGCTATAGCCCAATATGATGGCGATAATACCAAAATAACTGCTCTTGACAGAAATGATTTCAAGACATTGTCTGAGACTCTGAACTCAGGCACAGATTATTTCGAATCAAAACCATATATTCAAGGTACTTGGAGACCTCTTCTAACTAAAAACGGCTACTATGAAGATCCAATTGAACCAATGGGATACTATGAACTCACTACACTGGATGGCGACAGCATTGTAGTGGACTTAGGTTTGCCTATGGAAAATGTATTCATCGACAATGACAGTGCAAATGCTCCGACTGAAGGGTATAATTTCATTACCAACAAAAAATGTCTTCGCTCTAAACTAGTCGATGAGGCTAATTATGACATTATAGAAAATATAAACGTGGATGATCTTTATTATGTCAGATCTATAGCACCAATCTTTGACACTGCATGCCTTCCCTTCTCTACAGAAAGAGCAGATTTTTATGACGCGGAAATAGGAATTGAGAATGAATTTAAGGAAAACACATTGTATATAACTGCGTCTGAGACTGTTACAGAAGGTAAACCATTTGTCATCAAAAGTGAAAAACCTTCATTTATGTATGCAAAACGCCATGATCTTATATTGTCACCTGTCACACCAATAACAGAAGGTATTCTTTGTGGGACATTTGAAAATCTAACTGATATTCCATCTGATTTCTTCATGCTAGACAGTATGAGTGGCAAATTCATGCATCCGCAACAAAACGCATACCTCAATGCTTTCAGAGGATACATCAAAAAGGATCTGCAAGATGGAGAGACAATTGCAATATCATTTGATACAAACTCTACCGAACTTCTGGAAGCAGATATCAATGAACCTATTATATCTATAGATGGGCTGACATTGACTATAAAACAACTTGCTCCCGGAAGCATGGTTAATATATTTAGTATCGATGGGAAAAACATCGCAAATATACAGACAAGTACCAATTTATACATTATAGAACTTCCAACGAGCGGAATTTATGTTGTAAAAATCGGAAATTACACTCGTAAAGTAATTGTTTCCTCTGATATGATTTGATAATAATAAGTCTACATAAAAATTATTAAGTAGCCCGCAAAAATTAATGATATGATAAATGCGAGATAATCATGAGGCAGTTATCATATCAAGACCCTTGCAGATGCTTGGTTAGTATATGTCTTTAATTTTTGTAAGCTACTTAACTCTATAATTTTAACTCCAATACCCCCAATTGACAATAGTTCGATTGGGGGTATTTGCTCAAAAATGTTTTTTAATAGAGGTAAGACTCATAATACCTACACCCGAATGATAATAAATATACTTCTCTATGAAATCCCCTATCGATTCTGAGAGGTAGCCACGATAAGAATTATATGTCTTTTTGTGCTTTTGTCTTGCAAATTACTCTAGACCACTCTGAGGTGCAGGCGATAGATAACTTCTTCGGTCAAGATAAGAAAGACGTTTTGTTTTCAAAAAAAGTGTGGAAAAGAATAGCAAATTCGTATTTTTTTCTTAACTTTGCAATATAAACGACAATTGTAATTATTAACCGCTGTAAAAAAGTAGCTATGAACATTAATTTTACCAAACGAATCCTGGCCTTGGGACTACTCATGCTATCGGGTTTGTCAGCGGTCCGGGCGGAAGAAGCCCGTCTGATCATCACTACGAAGGATGGCACTGTCGCAGTGTTCCCAATTGCAGACTCCCCGGTCATTACTTATCATGACAACCTTCTGAAAGTAGAAGGTGGAGGATCGGAGATTTCAGTGGAAGCAGATGCAGTAGGCTCATTCGACTTCCTTCCTTCCGAAGAATCAGGCGTTGACATGATAAATGCCGGCGGATCGAAGTTCAGCGGACTGAAGCCAGGAGATCAGGTGCAAGTCTATACTGCTGACGGCAAACTCGCAGCCACCATCATCGCTGATGAATCTACATCAGCATCAGTAGACTTGAGCAGTCTACCTTCCGGCATCTACATCGTCCGCACTCCGGGCGCATCTTTCAAAATTAAAAAACAATAACAATCATTTCAGACCATCACAATGAAAAAGACTATACTCGCAGCAATATCGGCTTTGGCACTTCTCGCTCCAACTGCAATGCGTGCCGACGAACCCGCTAAGGAATACAACATGGTGATCACACTCCAGAACGGTACCACCATCACCCTCGGCCACAATGACATCAAAAACATCACTTTCAACGGCGAAGAAATCTCCATCTCAGGCAACGTGGTCAATACTATCGACCAGATCAACAATGAAAGTATGGAAAACCGCGGCCATATCGCCAATATCTATGCCATGCTCGAAGAATACGCAAAGATCGTCTGGGTATATGACCAACTGAATGAACTTACTGCAAGAAGCGAAGAAAAGGATGCCCAATTGATGGGAAACGTAGATCTCCTAAAGGGAGACCTACAAAATGTTAATGCCTACCTTACCTCACTCGCTGATGACATCAGTAATCTTAAAACAGATATATATAGCCTTATGGGACGCATCGAAGCCAACAGCGTTTCGATGGATGTTCTGAATAATGTAGTTAATAACATGCAGAATTCCGATGCTGATTTGAAACAACAGGTCAACGATTTAAGAGATCACATCGACCATCTTTATTATATTATTGATGAACTCCGCATTCAAATCGGAGAATAACGGATAACCCACAACGGATGCCGCTCAATAGCGCAGCATCCGTTTTTTATTAATACAGGTAAAAAATGAAATTCACAAAAATGCATGGTTGCGGCAATGATTATGTCTATATTGATTGCCGCGAGGGGATGCCTGAGGATGTGACGGAATTGGCCGTACGGCTTAGCGACCGACATAAGGGTATCGGTGGGGATGGGATTATCCTTATTTGCAGTTCCGATAAGGCAGATTTCTTGATGCGCATATTCAATGCGGACGGTTCGGAAGGACGTATGTGCGGCAACGGAATCCGTTGCGTGGCTAAGTATGTGTTTGATAAAGGACTGACAGATAAGCATCATGTTGAAATTGATACTTTATCAGGAGTCAAAATCATCGACATTGATCCGGATGCAAAACCCGGTGATTATGAAACTTGGGTTACTGTTGATATGGGGCAGCCAGAGACAGAGACTTTAGAGGAGACTATCGAGCTATCTGATGGCACAAAACTTACCGGAAGCATTATATCTATGGGAAATCCACATTTTGTATGCTTTGCAGAAGAATCACCCACAGACAAAAAAGTGCTTTGCCAAGGACCATTGGCAGAGAAGCATGAGCGGTTTCCAGACCGCTCAAATGTTGAATTTGCCCGCGTCTCGGGAAAGGATGAAGTAGAGATGCGAGTCTGGGAACGAGGGAGCGGCGAAACGATGGCGTGCGGCACGGGAGCGTGCGCGACAGCTGTAGCCGCTATACAGCGCGGACTTACTGGAAATGAAGTGACAGTTCATCTGCGAGGCGGGGATCTTCGCATAATGCTTGATGAGCGGGGGCATGTGTTGATGACAGGGCCGGCAGTGACAGTATTTGAAGGTTACTTCTGATACATTAACACACCAAAGTAGTTAGCACGCTCCGCGTGCGTCAAGTAGCATCTCGACGTGCTAACTACTCTGAGAACATGGGAAATACTATACATTATGAATTATACTTTATGAATTATATACGGGTAAATGATAATTTTGGGCTGCTTCCGGAGTCTTATCTTTTTTCGGAAGTGGCAAGACGAGTGAAAATTTTTCAGGACGAGTATCCTGAAGTAAAGGTGATTCGTATGGGTATCGGGGATGTGACACGTCCTCTTTGTAAAGCGGCAATAGAGGCAATGCACCGTGCTGTAGATGATGAGGCGGATACTGCTACGTTCCATGGTTATGGTCCGGAACAAGGATATGCCTTTCTCCGCGATAAAATCGCCGACTATGACTATGCCCGCTTAGGTATCGACATAAAACCTGATGAAATATTCATCGGTGACGGAGCAAAAAGCGATCTCGGCAATTTCTTCGATATCCTTGCGCAAGACAATACAGTGGCTGTTACCGACCCTGTATATCCGGTCTATGTCGACACTAACGTGATGGGTGGACGCGGCGGCAAACGACATGGCGAGCATCATGAAGGTATTATCTATATTCCCATCAATAAAGACAACGGCTACGTTCCCCAGCTTCCAGAGAAGCGTCCAGACATCATCTACCTTTGCAGTCCGAATAATCCTACCGGCACAGCCATGACACGCGACGAATTAGGGAAATGGGTAGACTATGCACGCAAAGAGGGATGCCTCATTCTTTTTGACTCTGCTTATGAAGCTTATATCCATACAGGAGATGTGCCCCACAGCATCTATGAGATAGAGGGAGCGCAGGAAGTGGCAGTGGAATTCCGTAGTTTCTCGAAGACTGCCGGTTTTACCGGGGTACGCTGCGGCTATACTGTAGTGCCCTATGCGCTTAAAGGCAAGGATTCCTCCGGAAACGAGGTCAGCCTCAACCGACTCTGGAACAGACGCCAATGCACAAAGTTTAATGGAGCCTCCTATATCTCGCAGCGTGCAGCCGAAGCTGTCTACACTCCCGAAGGAAGAGCTCAGATAGAGGAGACAGTAGAATATTACATGGAGAATGCCGGAATGATGCGCAAGTGGCTAACAGAAGCGGGATACGACGTAATAGGGGGTGTGGACTCTCCCTACATCTGGCTGAAGACCCCTGACGGCATGACTTCATGGGAATTTTTTGACTATCTTCTCAAGACGCACGGCATCGTGGGCACCCCCGGCTCCGGATTTGGAGCTGAAGGAGAAGGATATCTGAGGCTGACGGCATTTAATACGCACGAGGCAACAAAAGAAGCGATGCTAAGAATGTATAATCAATAATGCATAAATTATGTTGTCTGCGATAAAATGAACCAATGAACAGGATAAATCATTACCCTTTAACCACCTTAAACTTAAATGATTATGGAAAACAATATTAATTTGGCAGCAGCTCAGGCAGCAGCTCAGGTATCGAAAACAGCAGCAGAAGTATCAACAGAATCAGCAAAAATTGCAGCAGAGTCAGGAATGGCAGCCGCGAAGGATATGGCAGTCGATAAATTGGCAGAAGCAAAGGAAGCGGCAGCTGACACTCTTGCCGATGCAAAGGATGCAGCTCAAGCAGCGGCAGCCCAAGCTCAGGACAAAGCAGCAGAGTTGAAGGATAACCTTCAAGATAAGTTAGCAGACGCCAAGGAATCACTCGGCGAAAAGGTAGACCAGGCAAAGGATGCCATCAGCGGTTTCGCGGCAAAGGCTTTCGACAAGTTCTCCGGCTTCGCCGCCAAGGCCTCCGAAGCTGCTGCCCAGAAAGCAAAAGACCTCAGCGACTAATGATTAATGATGAATTATCAATGATCAATTATAGATAGTGTTAACGTTTTGAACAGAGGACTCACCCTATAGGGTTAGTCCTCTGTTTTGTAAAAATATGAATATTTTCTTCGGGATAATTGATTATGCACTAACTTTTCATTAAATTTGCAACATTGATGTCGATAGATAGAACAAGCACAATTATGAGAAAACGGAGTGAAGAGTTTTTGAAACTCAAGGCCTGGGGAGAAACAATACTGACATTTTTGTCAGACATACCCTACTATACCTTAGAAGCGAAAGAATGGAGAAACATTTTCAACGAGTGTGATAAATGGCCTATGATATCGATGAGACTGTTTATCGGAGATACTAACGAAATGTTACGAGATAATCTGGATCAACAGAATCTAATAAAACTGAATCGTATTCTTCTGGAAAAGTTCGGCGAGGATCTGATGTCCGGTATGGCGAAGAGGATGGCAGGAGTCCTTAAGCGTGGCAAGATACGGAATGACGAGGAGTTTGTCAGGGTCAATGAGTGGATTGACCATCTGCTCTACGACAAGGACAATTCTGACGCGGAGCAGCAGATCGAACAGTACAATCAACTCCTGCGCGATTATGAGACCAAAGCCGCCCGCTGACTTAACAAATCCAATCCAAATTAATACACAATTATTAATTTTATCGCTCTTATAATTGCTTATCCGCGCACTTTTCATTAATTTTGCATTGTGAATTACGCATTATGAATTGATTGAAGCATGAAGAGAATAGCAAGATACTTAGCGGCGGCAGCATCAGTGGCCGCCATCGCACTCGCCGGCGGATGCGGCGAGAAGGGTTTCAAGATCAATGGTGAACTCGCCGACAGCGACGGTGACAAGGTGCTTCTTGAGAAGGCCGACTTCTCCGGCTACTGGACTATCGTGGACTCTACCCGCACCGACAGCAAGGGAAAATTCTCATTCTCTCAGCCGCAGCAGAGCGGCCCGGAGATCTTCCGTCTCTCGCTCGACGACAAATATATCTACCTCCCAGTAGACTCGACAGAGACCTTGACCGTAACAAGTTCGAAGCAGAACTTCGGGCATGACTTCAGCGTCAGCGGCACGGAACAAGCGGAGCGCATGGCGCAGTTTGAGAAAGACCTTATCGCTTTCGTACCTTACATGGATAATGCAGACTCGCTCAAGAATTTCAAAAGACGTATATATAACGAATACATCCACGACAGCCGAGGCAACGTGATGACATATTATATCCTCACCAAGACCATTGGAAACCGGCCACTTTTCGATCCCACCACTGAAGACTTCCGCTATATTGTGGCAGTAGCCAACAATTTCCAACAGTTCCGTCCGGAAGATGCCCATACTCCATTCCTTCTCAACCTTGCACACGCTGCCCAACGTCATCACAATGACAAGAACGGCATTCGCACAGTAATCAATGCAGAGGAGATCAAGGTGCTCGAAATAGAGCTTAACGACGAAAACGGCAATGAAAAGAAACTCACCGATATGGTAGGGAAAGGGAAACCGGTGGTAGTGGCCTTCACTCTCATGCGCGATGGAGCCACACCTGAAATCAACCGCCAGCTCGCCGAACTCTACAAAGCCGGACGCGTAGATATCTACAATGTAAGCCCCGACCGCGACCAATATGGTTGGCGCGAAGCTGCCTCAAACCTTCCTTGGATCACCGTGCTCGATCCTTCTGCCGGCCAGGATAAGGTATTTCTGCAGTACAACGTAGGCCAGTTGCCTACATTCTTCATCTACAATGCGAATGGCGACCTTACGGCACGATGCATGAGTGTGAAGGAGATTCGGGAAAAGCTCTAATCTAATAATTATTTGCTGAATTATAGGCTGAATAATATAGATATCTGATGGACTGGAAAGATGCGCTGGCTTCACTGAGTGGACTGCCGGAAGGTGAAGAACACCAAGACTCCTCAACCTCACAACTACACAACTCAACAACCACACAACCCCATAAACAAACCACTCCCCTACATGTGCTGATTGAGAAGAAGGGACGCGGAGGAAAGACGGCTACCATCATCGAGGGTTTTGAGATATCCGATGATGAGATCGACGAGATTGCGCGCACCCTGCGTAAAAAACTCGGCACCGGGGGAAGTGCGCGCGGCGGCGAGATCCTAATCCAGGGTGACCGCAAACCCGACGTCGTCCGCCTCCTCAAGGAAATGGGATTCAAAGTCAAGGGTTAAGGACCAAGAGAATTGAATTCTAAATTCTAAATTCTAAATTCAAATTTAAGTGCTTCAACTTCAGAGAGCCTCGGCAGGATCGGGAAAGACATATACACTGGCGAAGAAATTTATTGAGTATTATATCTCTCAAGCAGACGAGACCGGGCGCAGACAACTGCGCCCGGCTCGATATCTGCGAGAATCCCTACAGCACATACTGGCCATCACTTTCACCAACAAGGCCACAAATGAGATGAAGCTGCGTATTGTAGAGAAACTCAATGCTCTCGCTTCCTGGACTCCTAAAATCGATACAAAGAAAGTAGATTATCTCAACGATTTCACCAAGCAATTCTCCTGCTCTCCTCAGGAAATAGCCTCACTGTGCAAATATGCCCTAAAGGTACTTCTGACCGACTACGGCGACTTCAAAGTATCTACGATTGACTCTTTCTTCCAGACAGTACTCCGCACGTTCGCTTATGAAGCCGACCTTGACGATACATATCAACTGGAACTCGACTCCAACTACGTCACTCAAATGGGTCTTGACACTACCCTTGATGAAATAGACACTGACGGCAATGCTTCCCAAGGTGCCGTATGGGTAGAAAGCATGATGGAGAATAAGGCAGCCTCCGGCAAGGGATGGAACATATTTCAAAAAAAACAGAACCGTCACAGCGTCTACGGTGAGATTCTAAATGCAAGCCGAAATCTTGCAAAAGAGGATTTCAAAGAGATTCGCGAAAGCCTTGACCAATATTTCGAAGAGTATCCCGACTTCTTCAACACCTTCCATCAACTCTGCCGACACTACGAGGGTCCGCAACGTGAGGCGCATGCCAAGATGAGGGAGGCAGCTCGCGCCGTGCGTATAGCTTTCCGAGATGCCGGCCTCGACATGACAGAGACAGCGGGCACCTACCTCGCCGGTCGAGTACAAAAAATGGCAGACCAATGGGATTGGGACCACTCTATTGAAGACGGTGCCTCATTCAAGATTCCGGAATTCACCAGAAAAGGTGCCACCACCAGGGTATTTCATCCTAAAAAAGCAAACCCCTATCTTGGTACTCCAGTGGAAGACCATATCGAGCAACTCGCTGAAAAGATGTATGAAAGCTTTGATGCATGGCGAACCGAAGCATTATCTGACAGGATGAAACGCTGGGGAATCTACCGCGCGACGATGCCCTACGTAGGATTGCTGCAAAGTGTCCGCAACAATTCCCGCCTATTTCTGACCGACAGCAACACGGTGGAACTGGGAGAGACCAATTCCATACTGAGCCGCATCATAGGCCATGACGACGCTCCGTTCGTCTATGAACGACTCGGAAGCCGTCTGGAACATTTTCTGATAGACGAGTTTCAGGATACAAGCCGCCTGCAATGGCACAATCTGCGCCCTCTTCTCTCAGAAAGCGAGGGAAAGGGCAACGACAATCTTATAATAGGAGATGCAAAGCAGAGTATCTACCGCTTCCGTAACGCCGATCCGAGTCTCATTACTTTGGAAGTGCCACGCCAATTTGCTGCTACATGCCGCGAATGTGGCAGCTCTCCGGCTGAAAACACCAACTGGCGAAGCAGCCTGAGGGTAGTGAAATTCAACAATCTCTTCTTCCGCTTCTTTTCCAAAGAGCTCGGAGAGCGTATGGAACGTCTCTACTCCAATACCGTGCAACCACCATCCCACAAAGAAGACGTAGGATATGTCCGTATACAGCTCTTTGAAAATATATCGGGAGATGATGACATTCCCGCTCATTTCGACGAAATTCCGGTTTTGATATCCGATATGCTTGAGCGCGGCTATCGGATGAGTGAGATAGCAGTCCTCGTAGACACCCATGAGCAGGGCACCAAAATCATTGAGCGCATAATGCTATATAACCTGCGCGAAGATGCCACGCAGAAGATCAACTTCATCAGCGCCGACTCTCTTCAAGCAGGAGAATCTCCTGCTGTGCAAACCGTAGTGTCGATACTTGAGGCAATTCACAATGGTACGCAGGCCAGGCTTAATCCTAAGGAGGAGAGAAAAGACAAAGGTGCCGGCGAATGGAGTAAGTTGAAGGCCGACTTCTCTTTCTATGCCATGCGTCATCCTGAGGCTCCACTCTCAGAACTTCTTTCAAGATTCCTCGAAGGGGAATACAACCCTGACGCTATCCGCGATATGCTCGCAGGAATGAGCACAACCGTCCTCCCGGCTCTCGTAGAAAATATAATCCAGCAGTTTATACCTCCACATTCCCGCCAATCGGAAGCGGCATTTCTGGCAGCCCTGCAGGATATGGTCATAGAATACTGCGAAGGCCACCCCTCCGACATAGCTTCATTCCTGCAATGGTGGGACAAGAAAGGACGCTTTAAATCTATCGCCTCTCCGGAAGATGCTGATGCAGTCAACATCATGACGGTCCACAAGTCAAAGGGTCTTGAGTTCAGATGTGTGATAGTGCCATTTTCAAAGCAGACCATAAAGCCAATTTCATCTCTCCAGAAAGAATGGCTATGGGTGCAACCTGACCTTTCCGAAGCAGATGGGATACCCCATATACCATGGATTCCGGTATGGAGTGAGCCAAAACTTGAAGAGACTATACATGCCGACATCTACAGGGAGTATCTCGATAATTATATGACTGATAAAGTCAATATGGCATACGTGGCGTATACCAGAGCCATTGACGAACTCTATATCTATACCCCCGCAAGTGAAAAAGAAAACGGGAGAGCCCCGGAGTCTCTCCGTATAGGATCCTACCTATGGAGATGTGGCGTGGAAGCTGACGAAATAATCGCCGACATTAAGACGACATATCCCGATGTAGCAGACCACGTACCGACTGCCGAAGAAATCACTGTAGATCCGGAAGAACGTGTGTGGAGTTTCGGGGTTCCTCTATCAAAAGAGGAAGTAGAAGCAGGGCGTAAAAGACACGAAGATGGGCCTTGCAGCATTATAGTGCCGGAATATCGTTGCGGTACTGTAATTCCAGCCCTGATCTACGCTGATCCATCAAGTCCGGATCCTGACACACTCCCATCTGACCTCAAGGAGGAAACTCCCAAAGAAGAGGAATCGGAGGAGACGCGCCGCTATGGAGAATTGATGCACTCAATCATGGAGAATATTGATACGCCCGATGATATCCAACGGGCTATTCTCAAAGCAAAAAGCACAGGACATATCGGATGGAGCCAAACAAAACAGTTAAAGGAGTTTCTGTCTAAAGCTCTGCAAAGCGTAGAGAAATATGGATGGTTCGATAAGGGATTACGGGTGCTCAACGAGCGTGGGATAGTGGTAGACGGCAAGGTCCGCCGACCCGACAGGATACTGATTCGTCCTGACGGCACTGCCATCATAGTAGACTATAAGTTTGGAGAGCATCGCAACGACAAGGCCTACACACGCCAGGTGAAACGCTACGTTTCAGCCCTTCTCCAGACCGGGATAGCAAAAAAATGCGAGGCCTACATCTGGTATGTAAGCCTCGGAGAAGTATTAAGTGTTAAACAGTAAGTTTAAACAGTAAGTGTTGATCTGTAAGTCGACTCCTAACGGCGAGAGCAGCGTATGCCGTAGGCAATGATGACAAGGAAACATATGAGCGGAAGCGCAAACGAAAGGTTTACTGCCGGGAAGCCTCCAATCACTCCGCAGTCGATAATCTTCGCCTGAAGCGGAGGAAGCACGGAACCACCTAAAATAGCCATGATAAGGCCTGCCGCACCAAACTTTGCATCATCTCCCATACCATCAAGCGCAATTCCATAGATCGTCGGGAACATCAAAGACATACATGCCGACACTCCTACGAGACAATACAGACCCATGCGATCCTGGAAGAGGATCACTCCCGCCGTAAGGATTGCGGCAGCGACTGCAAGGATAGCCAATAGACGTCCGGCATTGACGTAGCGAAGAAGATAAGTGCAGACAAAACGGCTGCAACAGAAAATCGACATCGCTATTATGTTGTACTGCTGCGAAAGCACCTCGGCAGCCTTCTCTCCCATACCTTCAAGCATAAACACTCGCGTACCATATTGAATGATGAATGTCCAGCACATGATCTGTGCTCCTACATAGAAGAATTGGGCAATCACACCCTCACGGTAACGCGCCTGTGAGAATATCCTCTTCAGCGTTGGGAAGAAGTTGATGGAATGTGACTTGTCGCCATTTTTCGGCATTTTAACCACAGCGATTACGACAAACATCATCAGCACCACCAATCCTATGAACACATAGGGAGAGATAAGTGTAAGCAGGTCGGCATCGCGCACTGCCTCAAACTCTGCATCGGTAAGACGTGCACGCTCTTCGGTCTCCAGAGGACTCAATCGGGCTTGAATGAAGTTCATCGCTACCCACATACCCATAAGCGAGCCTACAGGATTGAACGACTGAGCCATATTCAATCGACGCGTAGCTGTCTCTTCCGGACCCATCGACAGGATATAAGGATTACAGCTTGTCTCAAGGAAAGAGAGTCCACAGGTCAATATGAAATAGGCTATAAGGAAGGGGTAGTAGCTCCCGGTAAGCATTGCAGGATAAAACAGGAAAGCTCCACACGCATAGAGGCCGAGGCCGAGAAGCACTCCGGCCTTATAGGAAAAGCGACGGATGAATATAGCAGCCGGGAAAGCCATGGCAAAATACCCTCCATAGAAGGCCACTTGCACCAATGTGCCGTCAGTGACGCTCATACGGAATATCTTAGAAAAAGCCTTCACCATAGGGTTGGTGATGTCGTTGGCGAATCCCCATAAGGCAAAACAGCTCGTAATCAAGATAAACGGTACAATATAGCTTACACCATTCATACTTAGGAGTGAATGGGAGCCGCCATTTGCGGCTCCCTTATTATCGTCTTTCATGGTTTTAGATATTAAATATAACTTAGCTCAAGCTGAAGCAATTTCTTTATTTATAAATAGGTCCGTAAGCTGCGCAAGCACGGTAGTCGGAACCCTCCTTGTCCATACCGAAGGCATTCCACGATGCCGGACGGAATATCTTGTCTTCTTCCACATTGTGCATGCAGACGGGTATGCGCAAGATAGAGGCAAGTGTGATCAAGTCTTGGCCTATATGCCCATACGAGATAGCGCCGTGGTTGGCACCCCAATTATTCATCACTGAATACACATCCTTGAAAGCATCACGGTCGGGGCAAAGCCGAGGCACAAACCATGTGGTCGGCCACGTCGGATCAGTGCGCATATCGAGTATCTTATTGATTTCAGGATCCACGTCTGCTGTCCAACCTTCGGCCAATTGAAGCACAGGACCGAGGCCCTTCACGAGATTAAGACGCATCATGGTCACCGGCATACCTCCCTTGGTAAGGAAATTGGAAGAGAATCCACCACCGCGGAAATAGTCGCGATCAGCAGGATACCAGGTGGTAGACTCAAGGCACTTTTCCACGTCAGTATCTGTCATTTCCCAATGCTGTTTCATTACAGGCACTCCGTTTGCATCGACAGACTGACCCGTACCATCCAAAGTAGTAGCTCCTGAATTTATGAGATGTATCATTCCGCCCGCTGCACGCCCGGTGAGTTCCTTACCAGTCACGCGATAGACGGCCTCCGGACTCCAGTAGGTGCGAACATCGCTGAAGAATTGTGCGCGGTTGGTAAGCAGATGGCCGAATAGCATAGCCACCCCATTGCATGCATCGTTTTCAGTAGCAAGCACGAAAGCCTCGCGTATGCCATTCCAGTCAAAAGATGTGTTGAGAAGTGCTTCGGTAAAGTCCCCGTTAGGATAAAAATCAGTCCATTGCCGCTGACCCTGGAAGCCTCCGGCTATTGCATTGTGGCCGAGAGCCTCCTCTTTGAAACCCATTTCCTTAAGCTTGGGATTACCTTTAAGAAGGTCGCGCACGATAAGAGTCATCTTTACTACAAATTCCCAATCATCCTCCTTCTGCTCGCGTGTCTTCTTTTTCTCAGGACGGTTCTTGAAATCCTCTCCCTCACGTGGCTTGCAGTATTTCTCTGTCCAAGCCATAGCCTTTTCATATTCTTCCTGATCAAAGATTCCTTCGCTCATACGGCGGATTATTTCTGTTGCATCTACCGATTCAGTACGCATTCCGAGATATTCCTGGAAGAAATCAGGATTTACTATTGATCCGGCAATTCCCATAGAGACACTGCCTATGGAAAGATATGATTTGCCACGCATGATTGCTACCGCAAGCGCAGCACGCGAGAAGCGTAAGATTTTCTCCTGCACGTCGGCAGGGATGGAATTGTCGTCAAGATCCTGGACATTGTGTCCGTAGATGCCAAAAGCGGGCAGTCCCTTCTGGGCATGGGCAGCAAGCACGGCGGCGAGATAGACAGCTCCGGGACGTTCTGTGCCATTGAACCCCCAAACAGCTTTTGGCCAATGCGGATGCATATCCATAGTTTCCGATCCGTAGCACCAGCAGCTCGTCACCGTAATAGTGGCTCCTACCCCTTCACGCTCAAACTTTTCTGCACATGCCGCAGTCTCAGGAAAGCGTCCTATGGTACTGTCGGCAATCACACATTCTACCGGAGTTCCGTCAGGATAGCGAAGATTGCTGGATATAAGGTCAGCTACAGCCTTTGCGAGATTCATAGTCTTGTCTTCAAGACTTTCGCGCACCCCACCTTGACGCGCATCGATAGTAGGGCGTATTCCAAT
Organism: uncultured Sangeribacter sp.; assembly: GCA_964432215.1. Classification (GTDB taxonomy): domain Bacteria; phylum Bacteroidota; class Bacteroidia; order Bacteroidales; family Muribaculaceae; genus Lepagella. The sequence goes on along the minus strand of CAYSMP010000033.1, from coordinate 1,711 downwards.
TTTGGGATATTTTGACATTGTTATTGGTTGTTAAGTTGTTTAGTTATTTGGTTGTGTGGTTGTGTAGTTGTGTGGTTGCTTAGTTGTGTAGATGTTTAGTTGTGGGTTGATTGTTGGAAATAGATATGGAAAAGGGCCTGCAGCATGGTGACCATACTGCAGGCCCTTTTATAAATTTAGTCGCGATTGCCACCAAAAATTCTCAAGATGAAGAGGAAGAGATTGACGAAGTCGAGATAGAGATTCATCGCCCCCATTGTGGCAAGCTTGTCAGCGAGTGCAGGGTCGAGATTTGCAGCTGAGAGCTGCTTCACTTGCTGGGTGTCCCATGCCGTAAGGCCTGTGAAAATCAACACTCCAACGATAGAAATGATATAGCCCATTGTGTTGCTATGCATAAACATATTGACGATCATAGCTATAATCAATCCGAAAAGGGCCATCATCAAGAACGATCCCATTTTGGTAAGATCAGCTTTGGTGAAATAGCCATATAAGGTCATCGCTCCAAACGTACCGGCGGTAATAAAGAAGGTAGCTACAATTGCCGTCATCTTATAGGCAAGGAAGATACTGCTCATAAATGTGCCCATCAAGGCTGAATACACTAAGAATAGAGCAAGCACCGTGCCACTCGACATTTTCATCATCCTTACGGGGATGAGGATCGCCATCGCAAACATGGCGATTATCAATCCCCAGAATACTATCTGATTGCCGAAGATGATATTAAGCATTGTTGGGCTGGACGCTACGCCAAGTGCGCAAAACGCCGACACGAGGAGACCGATTGTCATCCTGACATAGACCCGCTTCATGACAGAATTAGTCTGGGTCTTCACTGCAGACTGTCCGTAGTAAGGAGGAGGTGTCTGCTGAGGGTTATTGTAATCTGGATACATATTCAATATAGTTTATTTATAAATCTTACATTAATAAGACAATAAAACTGCCCTTTCGGTTTAATTCATCCTTTACATTCTCTCCGGCATCTCCATTCCGAGCAGCGCTACACCTGTCTTAAGAGTGCGGGCCACTACATAGCTCAGCAGCAGACGGAGCTGGCGCACGGCTGGATTCTCTTCCTTGAGTATGCTATAGTCGTGATAGAATCGATTGTATTCCTTAGCAAGCTCAAAGCAGTAATTAGCTATGAGCGACGGGCTATAGCTGCGGCCTGCTTCCTTGACCACTTCAGGGAAATCTGCCACTTTCTGGATAAGGTCTGATTCTACCTCATTAGGGATGGCTGTAGGCATATAAAGAGGGTCAAAGTCCTCTCCGGCCCGACGCAATACAGACTGAACACGAGCGTAAGTGTATTGAAGGAAAGGTCCGGTATTGCCATTGAAATCAATCGACTCCTTTGGGTTGAAAAGCATGTTCTTGCGAGGGTCTACTTTCAGAAGGAAATACTTCAGTGCCCCCATTCCAACAATACGGGCTACCTCAGCGCGCTCTTCCTCCGGCATGTCGGCAAAGCGTTCGGCACCCGTCTCTGCTGCATCGGCAATCATCTTATCAATGAGATCGTCGGCATCCACAACTGTGCCCTCGCGGCTCTTCATCTTTCCTTCAGGAAGTTCTACCATTCCGTAAGAGAAGTGTGTAAGATCCTTACCCCACTTAAAGCCAAGCTTGTCAAGAAGAAGCGATAGCACCTGGAAGTGATAGTTCTGCTCATTGCCCACCACATAGATCATCTTGTCGA
>CAYSMP010000032.1:0-28103 GCA_964432215.1 uncultured Sangeribacter sp. | reverse complement strand
CCTATACCGAACCGGGACTCAAGGGCGACACTGCTACCAACACACTCAAGCCGGCAACTGTAGAGACAGGTGCTGAGGTGCGTGTGCCCCTCTTCATCAATACAGGTGAGATCATCGAGATCGATACTCGCGATGGCTCATATGTAGGCCGTGTAAAAGCTTGATCCTACTCTTAAGACTCAAGACTTAAGACTCAAATATGGACACCCTGTTTTCCATTATCGTCCCGGTCTATAACCGCCCGGATGAAGTCAAGGAATTGATGGCGAGTCTCGCTTGCCAGACCGACCGCGGTTTCGAGGCCGTGATAGTGGAAGATGGAAGTACGATTACCTGCAAGGCGGAAGCCGAGGCCTATGCCCCGGCAGTCGCCTTGCAGTATTTCTATAAAGAGAATGAAGGGCGTTCGCCTGCCCGCAACTATGGCATGGATCATGCCCGAGGCGACTATTTCATCTTCGTAGATTCTGACTGTATTCTCCCCCCCGACTATATTGAGAAGCTGCGGAAGGCACTATCTGAAAAATGGCGAGACTGCTTCGGAGGTCCCGACGACGCACATGAATCCTTCACCTACACCCAGAAGGCCATAAACTTTGCCATGACATCGTTTCTGACTACCGGAGGCATACGAGGCGGAAAAGTGCAGATGGAGAAGTTCGTGCCGCGCACATTCAACATGGGATTCTCGCGTGAGGTATATGAAAAAGTGGGTGGTTTCCGCGAGATGTTCAGTGAAGATATAGACATGTCTACCCGCATACGCCTTGCCGGATATGCTCCTGAACTTATACGCGACGTAAAGGTGTATCATAAGAGACGAGGCAGCCTCGCAAAATTCTGGCGGCAGGTGCACGTATTCGGTATGTCGCGCATCACTCTCCAGCTTTTATATCCGGGAAGCATGAAAGCTGTGCATTGGGCACCCGCCATCTTTGTGATTGGAGCCATCGCTATGATAATCGGAGCTTTCTTCAATCCGATTTGGCTGCTTCCTTTAGCCGCTTACATCCTCGCGCTCTGGATATCGGCCATCGTCTCGACGAAAAGCCTTAAAGTCGGCACAATGGCAGTAGCTGCCTCTATGGTGCAACTTTGGGGCTACGGCACCGGATTCCTACGGGCATATATATGGAAGATTTTGCTGCGTCACGGACGCGACGAGCAGCAGGAAATAAAGATGAGGAAAGGGAAATGACACGCGAAGATTTTGGCCTGGAGGCCCACGAGCCGGAAGAGTCGGCAGGTGGTCCCGTACTCACAATAAAGGAAATGAGCAAGGATGAGCGTCCGCGCGAGCGGGCCATCAATCATGGAATAGGATCGCTGACTACTGCCGAGTTGCTTGCTATAATATTGCGAACGGGACAACCGGGCCTTCCAATCACCGACCTTTGCCGACAACTGATGGGCGACAATGATAATTCTCTTCTACGTCTTGCAAGACGAACTCGCAGCGAACTAATGCTTACTAAAGGGATTGGAGCAGCCAAAGCCCTTCAGGTAGAAGCAATGATGGAGATAATGAGGCGGTATCATCTGGAACTGACAGAGAGCTCTACACGCCAGCTGCATTCGATAAAGACCTCACAATCCATATATGAGCGTATGCGCTACCGTATAGCCAATCTCGATCATGAGGAAGTATGGATTATGCTGCTCAACAGACGGAATCAGGTGATCAAGGAATTCCAACTCACGACAGGCAGTTCTGTAGCATCGGTATTCGACACCAAGATGATCATCAAGCGCGCTCTTCTGGAAGGGGCAGAAGGATTGGTAATGTGCCACAACCACCCATCCGGCAACCTTCGGCCATCACCCCAAGACGACAATATAACACGAAAACTAAACGAAGCATGCCGCACTATGGACCTGCGTATGCTCGACCACGTAATTCTTTCTGTCGACGGATTTTATTCCTACTGTGACCAAGGGCGCCTTTAATGGAATTATTGGCCACAATCGCTACGCCACAGCACTTCAAAAAAACAAAAATGCGACTCATCCGAGCCGCATTTTCTATATCATTTATTTCAATTGATAATTTGTTTTGATCTATCAATCATGCATTAAGAGAATTAGCCGTTAAACCAGTTGGCGAGGTCTCCAAATGTTCCGATGGCAAAGAGCCAATAGAGCAAGATGAATATCAGTACGAGAACTCCAAGCCATACCCATAGGCGACTTCCCCCTTGAGGACCCAAATCATTATTCTTGCGACTTTCCTGAAGATTCTTTCCTTCGTGACGCATTTCATCGAATGCCTTGTTTTCCTTATTTTGGCGATCTCTATTTTCCATAGAATCAATAGTTTTAATTGTTTTAGTTTATAGTTTATGTCTCATTTCCGAGTATATACCTAAAACGCACGAAACACCTTATGTGTTCAAAAAAAAACGCCAAAAATGTTAAAAAGGCACTACATCGCCGGCCCCATCAGGCATGATGTCCGGAGCGGGACCACCCATGGGATCGGCAGCAAAACTGAAGTTGGTGCCACCTTGCGAGAACTTGGAGGCAAGCGAATCGCTGCCCGAGTTTCCTCCAGAATTCATCTTCGACTGGAACTCCATCTTGGTGCCCCCTTTCTCGCCCAAGGCACTTTGCACTGCATTATAGCCCTCCTGCCAGTTTTCAAACTTGGCATATTTCGAGATGAAGCGAAGCTTCACGTCGCCAACAGCACCGCTTCGGTGCTTGGCAACAATTAACTCTGCAAGTCCGCGGATATCGTTGCCTTGCGCATCTTCTCCGCTGCGCGTGTAGTATTCCGGACGATGTATGAAGCAGACTATATCGGCATCCTGCTCTATTGCACCCGATTCGCGAAGGTCGGATAGCACCGGACGTTTATCTTCACGTGTCTCCGTGCTTCGGTTGAGCTGAGAGAGGGCAATGATTGGAATATTAAGTTCCTTTGCAAGTGCCTTTAAGGATCGGGAGATCGTAGACACCTCCTGCTCGCGGCTGCCAAGCTTCAAGCCTCCGGCACTCATCAGCTGAAGATAGTCGATCATTATCATCTTCACGCCATGCTCTCTGACAAGACGACGGGCCTTTGTGCGAAGTTCTGTAATGCTGAGACCAGGAGTTTCATCAAGATAGAGGGGGGCGGAATAGACGTTCTTAAGCGATGCATTAAGGCGGTCCCACTCTTCATTTGAAAGTTGTCCGCTCTTTATCTTCTCACCTTCAAGACTTGCGACATTGGAAAGCAGACGCTTCACGAGCTGCACATTTGCCATCTCAAGTGTAAAGATTGCCACAGGAATATTGAACGTCACTGTCATCTCCTTTGCCATTGAAAGCACAAATGCAGTCTTTCCCATAGCCGGGCGCGCGGCAATGATTATGAGGTCGGATGGCTGCCAGCCGGAAGTCATCTTATCAAGGTCGGTATAGCCTGTACGCAAGCCCGAGAGGCCGGATGATGAGTTTGCGGCATTCTGAATCTGCTCTATAGCAAGGTTTATCACAGGATCGATCTGAGTCACCTCCCGCTTGATCTGATTTTGCGATATGTCGAAGAGAAGAGCTTCAGCTTCCTGAAGAAGATCATCTATGTCGTTACCCTCGTCAAAAGCCTTGGTCTCAATATTGGTGGCATATGTTATGAGTCGCCGTGCCAGATATTTCTGGGCCACTATTTTTGCATGATACTCTACGTTGGCTGCAGAATAGATATTGGAGGTGAGACTCGTGATTTTGATCGCGCCCCCTACCTCCTCCAGTTCGCCATTGGCGCGTAACTGCTCTACTACCGTCAGCATATCGATTGGCCTTTGCGAAAGACCAAGCTGCATGATGGCGTTGAATATCTTCTGATTTGTAGGATCGTAAAAACTTTCAGGCGAAAGGATATCGCAAACATTCATATAGGCGTCCTTCTCTATCATAAGGGCACCTAATACAGCCTCCTCCAGATCCGTGTCACGCGGAGGAAGCTTACCTGTAGAATCAATCATTGGCGTGGACGGCCGACGCGTACTGCCACGTTTCTGATAGTTGTTCTGCTCTGTAGGCATTATTCGGTCATTATCCATATCTGACCAGCCAAAATTTATGGCCGGTCAGACTGACATTACTATATCATTTATCAAAGAGCTGCACGAAGCGCTTCCACACCGTTGGTCGTCATCGGAATGCCAGGGCCAAGACGGCGATATCCGTCGGCTGTGACAAGATAATCTTCCTCGTTGCGCACACCTCCGAATCCAAGCCATTTCTCGGCCTCATCGTAGTTTATGAAATCCTTGTGCCTTCCTTCGCTCTTCCAAAGCGCGGTAAGTTCCGGCATGAAGTAGATTCCGGGTTCAATTGTAAAGACGAAACCTTCCTCAAGCGGACGTGCGAGACGAAGCGACTTGAAACCAAACACAGTGGATTTAGGCTGTCCGTCGTAGCCAACCCATACCTCACCGAGATTTTCCATATCATGCACGTCAAGACCCATCATATGGCCGAGGCCTGTAGGGAAGAACATTGCATGGGCACCGGCTTGGATTGCCTCCTCAACATCGCCTTTCATAATGCCCATGTCTTTCAGGCCTGTGGCAATGGTGCGGGCAGCCTGCATGTGAACATCTCTAAAAGGCACCCCCGGACGCAACATAGCTACTGCGTCGCGAGAAGCAGCCTGCTGCAGGTCGTAGATAGCTTTCTGGCGATCTGTGTACAGAAGATCTACAGGAACAGTCGACGACATATCTCCGGCATACCCCATTGCGGTCTCTGCGCCGGCGTCAAGCAGGAAGAGCTGGCCAGACTCAAGCGTATTGTTGTAGCTGTGGTTGTGCAGGATCTCTCCATGTACGGTAGCAATTGTAGGGAATGAACAACGCATACCATTTTCAGTAGCAACTTTTTCCACTATAGACTTCATCTGATATTCAGTAAGTCCGGGACGTGCGGCCGCCATAGCAGCCTTGTGCATCATGGCTGTCACTACACAGGCTTTCTCTATTTCAGCAATTTCTTCAGCACTTTTATGGTTGCGCATATCCACTACCGCGCGGATAAGAGGGATAGAAGGCACAGCGCCTCCAGGCTGCAGCCCGAGCAGCTGCATAAGCTTCAGCTCATGGGCAGCCCTATAGTAAGGGATATAGTGGATTGGAGATGCAGATTCGCGTGCCTTGTCAAGATAAGGGCGAAGATCTGCCGAAGGACGCACGTCAGTGACACCGGCCTTTTCAGCAAGCTCATGCAAAGTGGGCTGATTGCCGGTCCAGACTATTGCGTCGATGGTCAGTTCGTCGCCAAATATGATGTCACGGTCATTGTCAATGTCGATAACAGCATTGAGACCATCGTGATTGAGACCGAAGTAATATAAGAAAGTCGAATCCTGGCGGAATTCATATTCATTGTCGCGGTAGTTCATACCGACGAGATCATTGCCAAGAAGCAACACGACTCCTTTGCCGAGTCGTCTTTTGAGTTCAGCGCGACGGCTGATGTAAGTGTCAGGTGAAAACATATGTTTTTAGTTTAGTTTTTGCAAAGATAATGCAAATTTCTGAAAATGTCTTATTCTAATGACTAAAAAATATCTAAAATTACAAACATATTATTTGCTGACCAGACTTTTTATTTGTACTTTTGCACAGTATTTAAACATATATTTCCTTAAATCAAACAGACACCATGAATCAGCACAGTAAGTTAATGATTGCGGCTGCCATGCTCACGATTCCCACGCTCTTTGCAAGCGCTGAAGTGAAGGAAGACTTCCAACCTTCAAGTAAAAACCAACACGGACAAGAGTACCCAATGGTAAATTCCGATGGCTACGCCCGATTCAAGATCAATGCGCCGGAGGCAAATTCCGTAACCGTGACTCTGGGACTCGGAGGCCAAGGAGGCACTAAACTTGAGAAGCAGCCCGACGGCACCTGGACAGGCACTACATCCGGACCGATGGACGAGGGATTCCACTACTACCATATGATCATAGACGGAGCAGCCGTCAACGATCCAGGCACAAACAACTACTTTGGATCATGCCGCTGGGAAAGCGGAATCGAAATTCCTGCCCATGATCAGGATTTCTATGCCCTTAAGAATGTGCCTCACGGCAATGTGCAGCAAATATTGTTCCACTCCCCTTCTACAGATTCTGAACGCCGTGCATTCGTCTACACACCACCGCAGTATGGCAAAGATGGCAAACGCTATCCTGTGCTCTATCTTCAGCATGGATGGGGTGAAGACGAGACTGCGTGGTCAAGCCAAGGACATGCCAACCTCATTATGGACAATCTCATTGCTGAGGGCAAGATCGATCCATTCATCATCGTGATGACATACGGGATGACCAACGACGTGAAGTTTGGCACCATCGGCCAGTTTACTGCAAAGGAATTCGAGCAGGTGCTCGTAGACGAACTCGTACCTTTCATCGATGCCAATTTCCAGACCATTGCAGACCGCGACCACCGCGCTATGGCGGGTCTATCTATGGGTGGCATAGAGACTAAACTCATTACACTCCGACGTCCGGAGGTGTTCGGATATTACGGACTACTCAGCGGTGGAACATACAGTCCGGAAGAACTAAAAGACAACGGCGTGAAAAAAGTATTCGTGAGCTGCGGCAGCAAGGAGAATCCGGACCGCGTCACTGCTTCTGTAGATGAACTGAAAAAGGCCGGATTTGACGCTACATCATACGTATCGCCCGGCACTGCTCATGAATTTCTGACCTGGCGACGCAGTCTAAAAGAGATGGCACCACTCCTCTTTAAGTAAGGAGACATTGTTACATGCCAAACTAAAAAAACAGTCTTGGACGACCTTGATCATCCAAGACTGTTTTTTCAAATATGCATCATCGGCATCAACACCAATCATGCATTATGAATCAAGCATTATACAAGTGTCACCACGATTTCTTCGTCGTTTTCAGAAATAGAAATCTTTCCTTCGCGACCAAGCCAACCGATGGCTGCCATCAGTTCGTCTTTTTTAAGTTTTGTAGCCTTCTTAAGACTCTTCATGCCAAGCCCGTCTGTAGGGTTTGTTTCAAGGGCCTTATAGACTTCGCCGGCCCAAGTTCCGATTGATTCAATAGTCATAGTATTCAAATATTTAAAATGGTTACTTTTTTGTTATTTCTATCACTTTGTATACTATTTCAACAATCGGTCAGCGTAAAAGTTTAATTATTCTCTCTGCCTCAGAAGTATCTCCTATATTGCCGGTGCCTTTGTCTTCACGGGCTACCATATATTTATAGAAAAGCACCCGTCTGACCCGGTCGCGTAGAGTTGCTATTGGGAGACGTCCACTTCTTGCTTCATCTGCTATATTGATCAGTTCCGCTTCCGTATTTGAGGGGGCCAACACAATATCAGCACCAGCCATTATCGCTTCCGCTGCAGAGCATCCTCCGGCTCCGGCCATATTGATGGCATCAGTCACGAGCAGGCCTTTAAAACCCATCTCATCCCTTACGAAGTCTTTCATTATCTTTTCAGATACTGTCACAGGAATTTCCTCTTCGTCTAATGCGGGCACATAAAGATGACCTGTCATTATGGCACTCATTCCATTGCCTACATATTCGCGGAAAGGAAGCAGGTCGGTAGCTTCAAGTTCCTCACGGGTTTTCGCTACGATCGGAAGCCTCTTATGGGAATCGGCATCAGCCGATCCATGACCGGGGAAATGCTTTGCCACGCTTATCACGCCCCCTGACTCTACACCCTTTGCATATGCCACTCCTAAGTTAGCAGTCCTTCCAGAGTCTCGTCCGAAACTTCGTGAACCTATTCCTGAACTCCGCTGGCCATTTGGGAGCACGTCAAGCACTGGACCCAACACCATATTTATTCCTATCTCCCTGCATTCACGCGCCACCTCATAACCATAATCGAACATTGTAGCTTCATCAGCAGAGGCAGACAGACGGCCATTACGAGGGAATTCAGGTGTTCCTGCAAGACGCATGGCAAGTCCCCATTCAGCATCTATCGCTATGAAAGGGGGCACTTTGAGAATACTTCTCAAGGTGTCGGCAATCGTCCTTGCCGCATCAACGGTCCCTTTCAGAAGCACCACGCCTCCTACATGGCCGTCGGTGGCATACTCCCTTACGAGACGCATGGAAGCAGGACTAACATCGGAATAGACAGCCGGCATCACCAATTGTCCGGCCATTTCCTCTATTGTCATCAATGTCATTATAGAGTCGGCCCAAATACGCGCATCGTCCGTGATGTCATGCTCAGCTTGAATAGAATCTAATTCTACAGTTTCCAGAGAGTCCGGAGCTTCAGCTTTGGAAGAATGACGCCCAGTGCAGCCAGCGAAAAGCACGATGAGGCAGGCAATACTTGGAAGTATTGCCTGCCTCAAAGACCTTAAAGATACGATGTTGAATATGCTTTTCACCCTTAAACTTCTAAATTAAGTGATTAATTTACGCGCGTAAGACGTAAGCAAATTTTCTATCTTCAATGAAAATCATTCCTATAAATGAAACGGGGACGGGAATCAGCATCCATAGGTAGACCGAGACCGGTCAATTCTTTTACATATCTTATATATGGCACGCAGACCTCCACATCATCCGTGTATATCCATTGACCGTTGGCCATAGATCGCATATCGTCATTGCCCCATGCCACATAGTCAATTGTTGCCACTGTGTAAGTCTTCTCCGGATCCACTTCCTTAAGATCGAGCAACACTCGCTCCACATTCCGGGCGGAATCACAGACCACTGTCACTTCATGGCTTACAGCCTCTCCTCCTTTCTTAGCTGCAACCTGCATAGTCTCGATTATGTCTTGACCTTTCAAGCGCATTATGACAAACCGATTGCTGAAAGGAAACGAACTAAGGATATGCCCGGCTGTGACAGTTCCCTGAGGTATCGGATTGCGTATTCCACCTACATTCATGATGGCAAAGTCAAGACGAGGAACCGAAGGATCACTCTGCCGCAGCGAGTCGAGCACTAAATTGCCATACCAGCTACCAAAATCGGCTGTCCAATTGGGGAAGATACCTGTACGCCCTTCATTTATGAAATCTTGAGCAGCAAATCCTATAACGTCGCTCTTAACATTCTCAAGAGAATCCGTAAAAGGCTGAAGGAATTTCCGAATCTTTGGATCAAGACGGTCTTCCGGAAAACGATCGGTCACTTCAATCAAAGAATAGTCGTAATCAGCCGGAGTCATAGACTTGAGCCTGCCAAGATCCACACGTATTTGTCCGATATATTTTCCTGACTTACCTGTTTGCACGATGAGTACCGGCCTACCTTCTGCATTTTCAACTATGCTCGGATAACTATCCGGATTCTTTGGGTCGATAAGCGAATGACTATGTCCACCTATGATAATATCAATATCTTTAGATGCCCTGGCAAGTTCGGGATCAGTGGTCTTGTCGTTGCTTTTCGGATATCCGATATGTGTGACAGCCACTACCATATCACATTTCTTCTTGTCTTTAAGGAAAGCTGCCGTAGAATTGGCCGTCTCAATTATATTCTTGAAACCCATCCCTTCATAGTTGGCCTGTGAAATAATGGATTCAGGATCGATGTTGATACCTATGAAACCAATCTTCTTTCCTGCTACATTCTTGATAGTGTATGGTTTGAAAAGACCTTCCGCAGGAGTGCCGGTAAAATCATAGTTGGCCGAAAGACGCTCAGCCTTCAGTTTGCGCTCGTTGTCGGCAAGGGCCTGCAAGCCATTATCGAATTCATGGTTGCCAAGTATTGCAATGTCTACACCAAGCATATTCTGCAGAGGATATTCCACGTCGCCCTTGAAGAATTTGAAATAGAGCGTACCCTGCACCTTGTCGCCGGCATCCACAAGGAGCACATCTTTGTTGGCACTCCTTACAGAGTCTATGATGACTTTGCGCTGCATCACCCCTCCCCTACCGTCTGCATCCGGCAGAATAAGGGAATGGGTGTCGTTGGTATGCAATATCACTAAATCGCGTGCGGCTGCTCCAAAAGCAGCCGCTGCGCATATAGTCATCCCAAGAATTATCTTCTTCATGGATTTGAAAAAATGGAAGCTCGTCGGTAAATTATGAATTTGCATTAAGAATTATGCATTTTCTATAAGGTTCTCACCAGTCATTTCCTTCGGCTGAGGAAGTCCGAGAATATGGAGAAGCGATGGAGCCACATCGGCAAGACGACCATTTTTCACCTTAGCATTCTTGTCGCCAACATAGATGAAGGGAACAGGGTTGAGTGAGTGTGCAGTATTGGGGGTGCCGTCTTCGTTGAGCGCATGGTCTGCGTTGCCATGATCGGCGATTATGATGCTTTCATAGCCGTGAGCCAAAGCTGCAGTGACCACCTTCTTCACGCATTCATCAAGAGTCTCTACAGCCTTTTGGATGGCAGGATATACTCCAGTATGACCTACCATGTCGCCATTGGCGAAGTTGACCACGATAAATTCATACTTTTCGCTATCAATAGCGGCTACGAGTTTCTCCGTCACTTCAGGAGCCGACATCTCAGGCTTAAGGTCGTAGGTAGCTACTTTCGGAGGGGGTACAAGCACACGTTCTTCACCATTGAAAGGAGCTTCGCGACCACCGTTGAAGAAGAATGTCACGTGAGCGTATTTCTCAGTCTCTGCGATATGAAGCTGTTTGAGCTGCTTTGCAGAAAGATATTCAGCAAGGGTATTAGCTACATCCTCTTTGGGGAAGAGAATATGCACACCTGTGAAACTGCTGTCGTAGGGAGTCATGCAGTAGTACTGCAGATCCGGAATAGGATTCATGCCGGATTCAGGATGCTGAGTCAGCACGGTAGTAAGTTCCTTAGCACGGTCGTTGCGGTAGTTGAAGAAGATTACCACATGCCCGGCCCCGATGCGGCCATCTACCTTGTCATTGACTATAGGCTTCATAAACTCGTCAGTGATGCCTTCAGCGTAATATTCCTCTACGGTCTTCACCACATCTGAGCTTTCCTTGCCTGTTCCATAGATAAGAAGATTGTAAGCTTCCTTGACGCGATCCCAGTTCTTATCGCGATCCATTGCATAATAGCGACCGATTACAGTAGAGAGATGACCGGCACTTTTGGCGCAATGCTCTTCTACCTCCTTTAAGTATCCGGCACCACTCTTGGGGTCGGTATCGCGGCCATCCATGAAAGCATGGATATACACCTTGTCAAGCCCATAAGCCTTGGCGGTGTCGCAGAGGGCAAAGAGATGGTCGAGGCTTGAGTGAACGCCACCGGCAGATGTAAGGCCCATAAAGTGGATAGGCATACCTGTCTTCTGAGCATAAGAGAATGCGCTCTTGATCTCAGGATTTTCCATGAAGCTTCCGTCAGCTATTGCACGGTTGATCTTCACAAGATCCTGATATACGACACGACCTGCACCGATATTAAGGTGTCCCACCTCGGAGTTACCCATTTGTCCATCGGGAAGGCCAACGTTTTCGCCTGAAGCCTGAAGCTGGGAGTTGGGGTATTCAGCCACGAGGCTGTCAATAAATGGGGTTGGAGTATTGAAGATGGCATCATCTTTCTGATGATCACCGATTCCGTATCCGTCAAGGATAATCAAAAGAGCTTTTTTGTCCATATTTTTGAGTTGTCAGTTTTCAGTCATAAGTTGTAAATATCCTGCGGTCATATTCCATAGGACATAATATAATCAGAATATAATCAGACTGCAAATTTACACAAAAATCCGCAAATTCGCAAATATTTCGACTACACTAACAAAGATGGATAAAGTCGATTTAAGAGTATTATGGTTGGTTGTGGTTGATCTGTAACCCTAAAAACTCAAACAAGACGGTCATGAGCCATAAAATAGTGAGCAACAAATCTTGTAATTATGTCATAAATTAATCTTACCTCGGATTCCAAAAGTGAATCCTAATGTCCGTTTGTTTATCAAGATGGCGTAAGGTTAATAAAAAATAAGGTCAAATGTCTTCATTATTAATGAATAAAACAACTAAAACGTTGTAAATTAAAATAATTGCAAAACATCGTTAAAAAAAACATGTATATTTTTGTAAATTTAATATTTTTTATATATCTTTGCAACAAAATAGATATCTCTCGCCAAGAGATACTAAAAAGCTTTCAAATTAGACTTGTAATCTCACATTCTTATAATGGTAGCTCAAGATAATAATTTGACTCGCGAAAATTCGGCAGTCAATGTGACTGACGACCGCGAAGCGTGCCCAAGATTTTGGATAGCTGCGTACACGCGCCCTAAAAGTGAAAAAAAGGCCTCTACCGAACTGGCAAATAATCCCAATTACGATATTAAAACCTACGTCGCCACCCAGACCCTTATAAAAAAATGGAGTGACCGCAAGAAGAAAGTTATCTCTGTCGTAATTCCTATGATTGTTTTTGTAAATGTCAGAAGCAACAAAGACATCTTAGCTGTAAAACAACATCCCCTAATATTAAAAATTCTTACACTTCCAGGAGAAAAGCAACCTGCGCATATTCCTGAAGACCAAATAATAAATCTTAAGCTGATGCTTAGCAAAGCTGAAACACCGGTAGAATTTATCAAACCAGGCTTTAATCCTACGGATACAGTACGGGTTGTAAAAGGGAATCTTACTGGTCTTATTGGGAAGGTTGAGAGAATCAACGAGGGAAAAACGAAACTCATCGTTTCAATCGACATGCTGGGAGGAGCAATGGTAGAAATAAACACAGATGATTTAGAAATATACCATTTGTAATGAGTTGTGGAAATCCTTTGTTCCCACATATTTCATTTTTATTTTGTAAACTATATTTAAAGATATTAAGTTACTCACAAAAACTAAACGACATATATTTATTAACAAAGCAACTGCAAGGATCTTGATATAATACCTGAGGCACTAAGATTATCCTGTATTTATCATAGAATTTGTATAAACTTATTTACGCATTCTCAAAATTACAATGAAGTGTTAAACTCAAGATTCTTTTATTAATCTTAAGCCAAAACATGACGAAATTTAAATAAAAAATAAGTCTAAACAACTTCATATCATTAATTTTTGCAAGCTGCATATAACCAAATTATTATTATGTTAACATCTGATTTTTACACTCTCGACCTCGATTATGACGGCATAGACGATGCTCTCGCTGTCTTTGATGAGGATAGTTTGAGTGTCTATTATGACACCAATGGGGATGGGAACTATGACACTGTAACTCAAATGAGTGACTTTGATGATTATGGGAATCCCAGTTCAGTCTACAGTGCTGCGGATACGGACCATAACGGAACCCTTGACACTTTCATGGCATATGTCGATAATAGCGGTAACGGTGAGATTGATACTATGCTAATGGCATATGACTATGATCAAGATGGAAGCCTTGATACAGTAAGTATGTTTGCAGATACCAACAACGATAGTCATTTGAATATGCGTACAGACGTTCATTTTGACAATACAGATTCAGAAAAAAGATATTCGGTTGACACCTTTATTGATTTAGATGGGGATTCTAAGACCGATATGGCCATGCGTCAAGAATTTTACGACTTTGATCAAGACGGAAAAATTGATACGGAATTGCGCTACTTGAATGAGGATGGTGGTACAAAATTTGGCGATGAGCACTTAACATTAGCCTATGACCCCGGAAATGACATTGTTGCTATGCAGCAAGAATTTGTTAGCAACAATGAATCTTTTGAGTTCACTACAAGTATGGCACAAGGGATGCAATCAGTTACCGGACTTGACAACTACGATCCTAACACAAGCAATCCAGAAATGGTAAGTGGAGATCCCGAATCTTCGATGGATCATTGGGAATATCAGGGAAATACCGGACGTTGCGCCATATACTCTCAGAAATTTGTCATTGAGGAGCTCACTGGTCACGAAATCGATATTGAAGAGCTGGTAGCTGTTGCAGAAGAAAATGGTTGGTTTAATGAATCGTCAGGAGGAGGAACAGTCTCCCTTAATATGGACAAATTGCTTGAATATTATGGAGTGAACCATGAGATGCAGTTTGACAGTGACATCGCGTCTCTTGAAGAAGCACTCAATAATGGCGATAAAGTCATAGTCAGTGTAGACAGCGGACAAATATGGTACGGAGAGGAGAACAATATATTCACACCCGAAACACAGGCAGACCACGCAGTGCAAGTGATTGGAATTGACCACACTGATCCGGAAAGCCCAATGGTTGTGCTCAATGATTCAGGATCACCTGATGGGAAAGGAGAAATGGTACCATTGGATGTATTCGAAAATGCATGGAGTGCCGGAGATCGACAGATGATCGTATGTATGGCATAAGTTGGAAATAGAATCATCCACAAAATATAACAAAAAATTATTACATCATGAATTCAGATAGAGTAATCAGTAATCTGCATGAAAGATTAAAACATAGGCCAGAGGTGAGGCAACTCATACCAATGGGCTATGTTCCGACAATACCAATCTTAAAAGTGTCTAACGACATATTATGTGCAGAATACCCTTTTGTAAAGTATAAAATCACAGGGAAGACAGACGAAACTCTTGTCTATCCAATTCGGTACACTCTTACCTACGAACTACCTGAGGATGTAGTAGTCGGATTTAAAGACCTTACTATTGACTCTCGTTTTGGTAAAGTTGATTTCAATAAACCCTGCAGTAAATTTCGTCATGAAGCAATACGCGATTTAGATAAGGAAGGGTTTTCCAACCTCCGTGCAAAGACTCTCCAAGATTTAGATTTAGTTGTAGATGCTCTTTTAAATGATACTCCATATTCTCCGGAAGATGAAAAACAATTGATCGGAGATTTATCTAAGATGATAGATCCGGCTCTTTACCCGTTTTACAGGGCATTGTCTCCGGATTTCTATAATAAATACTTAAAAAAAGATGAGTAAAATTAAAAAGTCTGAATTCTTCAGAGAAAAGACAGAAGTGCCCAAAAAAACTGAAGAAAGAATAGAAGAAAAACCAGCAACGGAGCCTCCGAAGAATCAATCTTCTGAAAATCCAAAAGCGGGAAAAAATCGCGTAAAGATAAGGAAACAACTTGTCGGGGAGATCAAAGGAGCGGTTGAAACACTGGATAGGTTAGGCCTTAAGAAAGTTGCCGCTGAAATTGCGGGCTTAACCCGTAAAGTAGCTAGTGAAAAGTTTACAGTTGCCGTAGTGGGAGAATTCAGTAGGGGAAAAAGCACAATGATCAACCGGATCTTGGGCAAACAAGTCCTTCCTGTAAGCAACCTTCCTACAACAGCTTTGCTAACAAGAATTTCCTATGGCAAGGAAGCGAAGATAGTAGTTTTGGACAACGAGGGCAAACAACAACAAACTCTTCCTTTGACTGAAGATTCGTGGAATAATCTGGTAGCCGATAACTTTGGGAAAAATGATCCGGAAGGTAAGGTGGCAGTATTTATTCCTGACAAGTGGCTTGGAAAGAGTGGTATAGCACTTCTTGATACACCAGGGGCTGGAGACCTTGAGAAAAGGCAGGCTAAGGTAATAGGACAAACGCTTATAGGATCTGATGCAGCTATTATATGTATTTCTGCAACAGCTCCTCTGAGCTTGACCGAAATTTCTTTCATAAAGCAGAAACTTATTTCCACAAGAGTTCCGTTTCTCGCCATAGCGGTGACAAAACTTGATGAACTTTCCGTAAAAGATCGAGATAGCCAACTTGATTATATCTACAAAAAATTGGAATCACTTCATATGAATATTCCTATTGTTGTAGCGGATGACGATATCAAAATGCCAACCGACAAATATAAGGCTATCATTGGAATTGATGCGCTACGACATCTTATCGATTCCTGGAGACTCAATGAAAGTCGCACCATACTGACTGAGAAATGGCTCGTTGGAAATACTATCGCAGCTCTTGAACGAGCAAAGATCTATATAGAGGGTCAAAAAAAGTTGCTGAGTCTAAAGGAGGACGAACGCCAAGAGAAAATACAAGAATGCAAAACGGCAATCAATGACCTGCACAGCAAATGGGAGTCATTGAGGGTAGATATGAAAGACCGTTGCAACGCTTGCATTGACAAGTTCAACCGAAAAGCAGATGAGATTTCAAGGATTATGACAGAACGACTTGTTCATGAGGCTGACCATCAACCATCTGTACGGGCTTGGGTGGAGAAGGATTACTCCTATCGAATGAAAAATGAACTTGCAGCTGCCTCCAATAGTCTTGACAATCTTGTATCCAAAATTGTAGCAGAAGATGTTAATTGGCTTAACTCTCAGCTTCATGAACAGTTTAAGACAGTCATTAAATCTACGTTCCCAAGTATTTCAACAAAGGATCTATTTCAGACTATAGTAAGTGATGACATCTCTAAAATGGATGACCTCAAGAAGAAACGTCTGAACTCTACTTTAGCCATAACCGGAATAAGCATTGGCGCAGCAATGTTGATGATGGCCTCGGGAGGTTTGGCTCTTATAGGAACAATGGGAGTCGGTGCAGGAGCTAATTTTTTGGCAGCAAAAAAACTGTCCAAGGAAGAAGAGCAACAGAAAGAGCAAGTCAAGAGACTTTTGGAAACTGAGGTTCCTAAAGCCATATCCGAAGCTGCTTCAGATTCAGAAACAAGGATCAAACTCATTTATGGCGATATTCTGACAGCTGCGCGAGAAACAGAGGCTAAATGGATTCAAATACAATATGAACTGATAGAAAGTGCAGCCAAGCCTACTGAGAATGGAGAAGAGGAACGTTTAAGCGATATTGAGATCGAGCTTAACTCTTTAATTGAGACTTTTAAGAAATCTAATTAATCACAAAATACAATAACAATATGGCACAAAATGAATTTGCACAGTTCAAGGAAAAACAGGAAGAACTGGCAAACATCATCAGTGAGACATCTGTTATAATGAATGACTTGTCGTTGTCAAAATTCGCTGAACGGTTGCAGCAACTTGCTGCACAAGTAGGAAATGACAGTTTCAAAATTCAGATTGTCGGCACTTTCAAAAATGGGAAGTCTACATTTATCAATGCTTTGCTTGGAGAAGACATTCTGCCATCTAAAGCAACCCCATGTACAGCAGTAATCAATGAAGTAAAATACGGAGATAAAAAGTCTGCGATTCTTACATTTCGTGAAATTATGCCAGAAAAGCTCCTTGACTGCATTCCTGAACCCACTTTGAATCATATGAAAGCTCACGGAATGAACCACATTCCTCCAATGGAAATTAATCCAGATAGGATGCAAGACTATGTAACAATACCATTAGATGGTGACAAGGATGAAATATCCAAAGCAAGTCCTTATAGGAGTGTTGAGCTGTATTATCCATCCCTTCTACTAAAAGACGGAGTAGAAATAATTGACTCCCCGGGATTGAATGAAAATAATGAACGTACGAGAGTTACTTTAGAGTATCTGGACCGAGCGGATGCAATCATATTCCTTCTGAATGCTACTCAACTATGTTCTCAAGACGAAATGGGAATGATCCAAGACATCCTCATTCCAAAGGGATTCAATGACATGTTCTTCGTTGTCAATAGATTTGATTGCATTCCCAAAAAGGAGAAGGAGGATATCATTAAATTGGCCCAAAAGTATGTCGGACACTTGACTTCCAATGAGTTATTCTTTGTTTCTGCTCGTAAAGCAGTTGATGGAAAGACAGGTAGGGATGAAGAAGGAGATGAATTATCTGAAGAGGAAAGAGTTAAGGCTATTGAAAAATCAGGGATCGATCCTTTTGATTTACGTCTGAGAGAGTTCCTTACAAAGGATAAGGGTCGCATTAAGCTCACTCGTCCAGCACGTGAGTTGAATACCATGATCTCAACAGAAACCCTGCATACCACGATTCCTCAGCAGCGTAAAATGCTAACTACTGATTATAAAACTCTGGAAAAGCGCTACCAAGATGCGAAACCTAAACTTGAGCTTTTAGAGGATCAAAAGCGAGAGCTCTATACTCAGATGAAATTAAGGGTTGAGGCGAGTAGGAATGAAATTCGAAGAGCTGTATCTCGATATTATAAAAAAATCGCTACCGAGGTACCGAAATGGGTAAATTCTTATAATCCCAAAAACGAACCTGGACTAGGTACGAAAGCAAAGATCGAAGCTTGTACGAAAGAAATCTCACAATTTGTTTCAGACAAACTCCAGAGTGATTTTGCGGATTGGAGGAAAACTTCCCTGCAGGATCTTGCAGAAGAGAAGTCTAAGTATATTTTCGATTCTACCGAAGCTAAACTTGGAGATTTTCTAAAGTACCTAGATGAAATATCTGGCGAGATCGCTGGGGAGAACAAATCTGAAATCAAAAATGTTAAACCATGGGAAAGGATTGCTGGAGCAGGATTAATGCTGTTCATGGGTGCGTCCTCTGGAGCAAGTGTGATGGCAGGAGGTTTTGACTCCAAGATTTTTGTTAAGAATCTTGCTGTAGATATAGGTGTTGGAGTAGGAGCTGCAATAATCGGACTCGCCAACCCTATAATAGGACTGGTGATTTTATCTGGATTAATTTATAATGGAGTGATTCAAGGCAAAAAAGCTACCCTACAAAGAGTTAAAGATGGGGTGAGTGAGACAATTGTGAACTCCATTATTGATGGAGAAGATGCAAAAGCTGAGCTTATAGCCAATGAAATTGGCAGTAAACTGATGGATATAGTAGATACGACTATAAATGTTCTTGATGAACAAATTGCAGATGTAAAGGGGCAAGTAGAGACAATTCTTAAGGAAGTGAAAGAAGGACACTCAAGGATCGAGAACCGAATGAAACTCTTGAACGAAAGTGAAAAGAAACTTCAACAATTATCTGGTCGGCTTGATGACCTGATTTTTGAACTCGCAGAAACGAAATAAGAAACTCCATGGCGGCGCGGTTATTTCGCCGCGTCGCCCCATCTAAATAAATATTTTAATATACTATGATACCCACAGAACAATTACGTAAGGAAGTTTTACAAATCATTTTAGAAACAATTAAAGAAGTAGCTTCAGTTAATCTAAATAAATATATAAACGATTTTTGCTCTATTGCAGAGAAAATAGTAAACAATAATCTCCGGGTCGCGATTGTAGGGAAATTAATGTCTGGAAAAACGACTTTGATAAATGCAATAATTGGAGAAGAAGTTTGCCCAACAACATATAAATTGTCAAGTAATGGCATAACAACAAAGTTGGAATATGGGAAAAAGAAATTAGCGAAAATAGTATTTAAAAATCCTTTGCCTATTAACTTATCACAGGGCATCAATGAATCGATTAATGCACATATAGGACAACACCATCATGATGTACCTTCTAAGAACATTGAGATTTCTCAAATTGAGGAGTATCTAACATTAGACTCTGATTCTTTTTTTTTCTTAGAGGAAAGAATTATTAATTATCCTTTCGAACGCGTTGAAATACAATATCCTGCTGATATATTAAAGGATGGCATTGAATTATTTGATACATGTAGTATAAATGAATGCGAGCAAAGTGAAAAAAAACTATTGGACTTACTTCATACCGTTGATTCCATCATTTTTATATTGGATTCCTTGTGTCCTTGCTCTGAAATAGAGAAAGAATTTTTGGAAAAATATTTGATTCCAATGGGATTTAAGGATATTCTATTTGTAGTAAGCAGATATGATCTAATCCCAAATAAAGAGAAGAATCAAGAAGTAAATTTCATAAATAATAAGGTATCAGAATTCACCAAACACGACGTGTCATATGTTTCAGCATTACTTGCACTTGAAGGGAGGCAAGGATATGATATTCAAGGAGAAAAACTATCTGAAGGAGAAATAGTAAAATCTTTGGAAAAATCGAGCTTCAATCAATTTGAAATAGTATTAAGGGAATATTTGGCGGAGCAACAAAAGAAAAAACTTTTAGGCCAAATACGGAAACTTAAATCTTTAATTAATACCCAATTATTATTTACAGAAATTCCAAAGATACTCGAACAAACCAAAGGTATTGATGATGGCTTGATTAAGTGCAAGGACCACTTAAACAAAATCTCGCATCGACTCGATGAAATTTTGTTCGACTTTATAGAAGGGTAGTTTCTTCAAAAAGATTTATTGATATAATTGGAGCAAACCACAATAGAACATATTCAGAATGGAATATTAAATATCATGAGTAAAGATACGCGATTTAACGAATCCGACAATGTTGTATATGATACATTGAAGGAGATTTCTGATCTCGATGAACATTTGAACTTTGCGAAAAGAATTATTGCGAAATATCCTTGGAAAGTCAATGTTAAAAAAGGTTTTGAAGACCGTATAAAGGAAATTGAAGATAAGCAGAATGACAAATGTCTTAATCTTAGTGTCATAGGTGAATTTTCTTCGGGCAAAAGTTCATTTATAAATGCATTGCTTGGAGAGGAACTTCTTGTTTCAAGTGTATTACAAGGGACGACTGTTGTCAATACTATAATTGAGTATTCACCGGAATATGTAATAGAAGTCATATTCAATGAGGGGAAGCAAAGCCATAAGATGAGACCTATGGGAATCGATGAATTGAGAGGAACCTTATCTGCCATAACAACAGACAACTCTGATGCAAAACGCATCCATATGGTAAAAGTGGGATTTCCATCTGAACTATTAAAATCCGGAATCCGGATTATCGATACACCTGGTACAAATTCTCTTGAAAGTTGGCACGAGGAGGTCACCCGCAGGGCTCTCAGATCGATATCTGATGTTTCGGTGGTGCTTACTGATGCCACACGTCCATTGCCTGAGACTCTACTGAACTTTATGGATGACAACATTTCAGACATATATGCACAGTGCGCTATAGTGGTTACATGTATTGACCTTGTGCCAAAAAAAGAAAGGGATGAGGTAATGGCATACATCAAAAAGAAAATGAGTACTCTTCCGAAGGGAGACAAAGCTCTTGTGGTTCCATATTGCGCACCCGCTGTCATTGGCGAAAAGACAGGAGAAATACGCATTGAAAAGCGACAGGAAGAAATGGCAGCAATGTCTGAGAAAAGCGCAATAAACATCTATAAACATTTGGGTCAACAACGACGAATAGCCCAAATTAAAAAACTCATTTCTCTAACCGGTGATTTATATAATTCACTGGATGGAAATATGACAAAACAGGCTGATTCTCTCCGTAAAGAATTAAATATTCTAAAGAAAAGTAAAAAAGCGCCTTTATCAGAATTCATACAATTACAAAAAAAAGTTCTTACCGAACAAATGTCATTTGAAATGACAAGTCTTCGTATGGTGCTGACAGATGATATAAAAAAATCACAAGAAGGAATAACAGAACACCTCAAAGATACTATTAAAAATCAAAAAAGCTTAGAACAACTTAAATCATTGATGGGTGATAAGTTTGCAGATAAATGCAGAACGGAGTGCAAAACAATGCAAGAAATGTCTGTCAAGTACGGAAACCAACAGATTTTCATGTTCCAGAAATATATGAGTTTTTTTAGAAAAGCTTTCAGAAAGGAGTTTGAAAACTTGAAAATTTTTCAAATGGACATCTCATCCAAGGGAATATCAGTTCCTACCCCATTGATAATTCCTACAGACTCACTTTCATCTGTAAAGAATATGGTCAACGAACAGGTTTCTAAAGAAGACTGGTCTTTCTGGGGAGGAGCAGCCACCGGAGCTGTTATAGGAAGCATGATAGCACCAGGAGTCGGGACAGTAATAGGAGGTATATTAGGATTTTTTGCTGGTGGCTTCGCTACTCCCGATAATGAAAAAGTAAAAAGTGATACTATTATAAAAATCTCTCCCATAATAAAGAATTTTTTGAGCACACTCAAAAATGATCTTTTGGATAGATTTGATAGAAATACCATTACTCTAATAAAAGAAATGGAAGGACATCTGACAACTTATCTGGATAGATATTTTGAAGAAGTTCAAAACAGGATAAACAGGCAGCAAAAAGAATATTACTCGGTGGAAAGGAAATTGAAAGTTGTGGAATCCGATTTATTAACAATCGAACAACACAAACAAAGATTGAACTCTTTGCGACGGGCAATGTATTAATGTCGTGCAATGTATTAATGTAAGGATATAAATCTTCACAAATATAATATAAAATAAAATTCAATATGCAGGAATTAAAAGAAAGATTCGAAAAAGTTTGGGAATCCTTTATGACTTCTTATGAAGGAACACTCATAAGCGAGAGTAAAAAAGATGGCATCTCATTTCAGGAGGCCAAAATTTCTCTCAACAACTGCCTTGAGATGTGGTATGACAGTGCGGATATCTGCGGTCACTGGCTTAATAAACTAACAAAGACAGACAATGAGAGAGGAGAAAAAGTAAAGGACGTTCTTGTGGATATCGAGCTTCATCCAATTGATAAGAAGCCGATTTCCGGAGCTTTCAGTGGTGCTGGAGCAGCCGGGGCTGCTGCCATTGGGTTTGCAACATCTAAGGCATTCGAATTGGGAACAATAGGTACCGTTGCTTCTACGGTTATTCCCGCCGCAGTGGCATACCCAGTAGTATCTTCAATAATCAAAAAGTCTAATGCAAAAAAAACAGAGGAGGCCATCACAGGTTATGTGGATCAACTTGATCAATACAAGAGAATGATTCTTGCAATCATAGAATAGACATTCCGATACCCAGAGGTAATCTATGTTCAATAAAACTGTAATCATTGGAAACATTAGCCGTTATTAAGGAAGTACGTAAATTAATGAAGGCATGTCTTTTGAGTCAATCTCAAAAGACAGCTTTCATTCGACAACTTGATTCCATCGAGAATAGATGTCATGATACGAATTTATATGTAGGGATTGTAGGTGAATTCTCCAGCGGTAAATCAACCCTGATAAATTCTCTTATCGGAAGAGATTACTTTGTGACCAACAGTATTCAAGGAACTACAACTGTGGTGACATCAATACGTTATGGCAATTCTATTAATCTCGAACTCCGATATAAAGATGGAAAAGTCGAGAAATACAGCAGCAATAAACTCACAATGATTGAAAGAATCCTTCCTGATGAATATGAGAACCTTTCTTTTACAGACAAGATAAAAATTAAGGCTGGGGATTTTTTCGGAGCCAACGGGAAGGATGAATTCATGCTGAAGATATTTGATATAGTGACAACATCAAACACTCTATCACAGGAACTTGATGAAGTAGCTATACACTATCCATCCGATTTCCTTAAAACAGGAATTGTCTTATTGGATACTCCAGGGACTGATTCCATGAACCCGATACATACTGAAATCACCGTTGGCGCATTGGCCAATAAGTGTGATATGGCATTCGTACTTATCCCTTCAGACTCACCCGTATCTATTACTTTAGCGGATTTCATATCAGAAAACTTATTTCATTGCATCAATGACTGCCACTTTTTAGTCACAAAAATTGAATTGATCCGAAAAGAGAAAGAGAGAGATGAACTGTTAAGTTGGGTGACAAATCGACTTAAATACAACTTAGGTGTAGAAAACCCACACGTGGTAGCGGCTCCTACTCTCCTCTCCCTTGAAGAGAGACAAATCATAGAACCAACAGGTCTTCTAGATGATTTAAAACAGTCCGCAAGAAAATCGTTGATGGAGCATTATGATAATGAAATCGCTCATTTATTTGAACAACTGTCAAACACAAAACTTCATTTGATCCAATCTACTATTAATAAACAGCTCAAGGATTTATTTGGAGAAATTAAGAGCTCTTTATATCAGCTGAGGAAAGACAAACAGGATTTCTTAACAGAAAAACAAGCCAATCGGACACCATCTTTGGATAGTCTTATTGAAAAGGTCGAACGTAAAGAACTGTCAATGGCTAAAGATGTCATTCTTGATAGAATCCGTACAAAATTTTCTGAAGTGAGAGAAGACTTTGAGTGTTGTATAGACAATATTATTTCAAATGCTTCTACTAAAGATGAGATCCAAGGTTCAATAAGGACAGAAAAAGCTTTCAAAAAGGGAGAACAATCCTTCGAGGAATGTTTTGAGTTTGTTATTGGGCAAGTTAACTGGATGATTGAATCATATAAAGCTGAGATTTCAACCTTTGAAGAAAATTTTGAGAATGCTTATACTATCACCCCTCTGGAATTTATTCCAGCCGTGACTTCAGAAGTAATTTCCATAAAAAACTATAAGGACACTTTTAGCTCGTTTTCTCTATCAACATTTCCTTTAAAAAGAATGTTTATCAAAAAAGAGAGAATAAGAGAAGAAATGAGAGAGGCAATCAAGAGCCATCTTAAATTAATCTTTGAGAAACTATATGATTATTATTCTATCAAAATTTTAAAAAATTATGAAAAGATAGAAAAGCAGGTAGATAAATTATTACAAAAATATCTAAAGAATTTTACTAAAGTTATCAACGTTCGCATCAATCATGAAATGGAATTTGAAAAATCAATTATTGAAGAGATTAACTTGATTAATACTCAGACAGATAAAATTGAAAAATTTGAAGAATTATATTAACCATCAATTTTTTATTTTTTTCATAAGAACAGTTCACTCTTGAGCTCTCATCTCCGGCACCAAAAGATTGAACTATCAAACAGATACGCATGATAATTGACAGATAAAGAAAAAAAAGTTAAAAGCCATAACTATAAGAGTGTGAACTAATTCGCTAAGTGCAAAGTCTTCGATAAATGCACAGGAAGTAGTATACAACTACTAAATGAT
The DNA here is from genome assembly GCA_964432215.1 of uncultured Sangeribacter sp. GTDB lineage: Bacteria > Bacteroidota > Bacteroidia > Bacteroidales > Muribaculaceae > Lepagella. Next base: position 3,402 of record CAYSMP010000032.1, on the reverse strand, counting down.
GACTAATATCTTATATAATTCCAATAAAAACAATTGAACAATAAAATCAATTGAAGAGGTTGCGCCCGACACGGATTTAGGGTATAGATATATGAGCAGACAAAAGATCACACCTGGATTTATTACTTCTTTGAAACCGAATGAGGTGTTCGTATTTGGAAGTAATCTTGGAGGAAAGCACATGGGAGGAGCAGCTCGAGTTGCTTTTGAAAAGTTTGGTGCCGTATGGGGAGAAGGTGTTGGATTGCATGGACAATCTTATGCTATTCCGACAATGCACGGCGGTGTAAAGGATATAAAACCTTACGTGGATGATTTCTGCAACTATGTTTGGAACCATCCTGATAAACAATTTCTTGTGACTCGTGTGGGTTGCGGAATTGCTGGCTTCAAAGATGAGGATATTGCGCCTCTATTCGCCGATCTAATAGAGACTGATAATGTCGCATTACCAAAGGAATGGGTTGAAATTATAAATACCTAACTACTAAGTTGCTCATAAAAATTAAAAGACATATATTATATTAACCAAGCATCTGCAAGGGTCTTGACATGATAACTGCGGCTAATCTTGACCATCTTGGCATTGTCGTTCAGTCGCTTAGCGAGCTAAGCTCCTACTCTCCGCAGCCAAAATGACTCAAGATTATCTCGCATTTATCATATCATTAATTTTTGTGAGCTACTTAGTATAAAAAGGATTATTATGGAATTCGAGAAAGTATTTGGAAGGAAGCCGGTATTTGGCATGATACATACAAGCCTTTCAAGCGGCATGAGCATGCTTGAGTTGGCTAAGAGAGAGATTGAAATATACCTCAAAAATGGAATATATCCTCTGATAGAAAACTATTTCGGTAGTACTGAGGACTGTGAGGAGGTTCTGAAGTGGATATATTCCGAGCATCCAGATGCTGTCTATGGAGTGAATATCCTCGGCGACTATCCACTTGCCTTTGAACTGGCTGGGAAATATGGTGCCAAGTTCATTCAGATAGATTCCGTATGCGGCCACCTTGATACGGACAGAGATGAAGATTATGCGGAATGTCTATCCTTCTACCGAAAACAACATCCTGATATCTTGCTTTTCGGAGGAGTGCGCTTCAAGTATCAAGCCGTAAGATCAGGAAGAAGCGTCGAAGCAGACCTGCTGATCGGAAAGGATCGATGCGATGCAATAGTGTGTACCGGAACAGGAACCGGCCAAAGCACGCCTTTCGGGAAAGTGAAAGAATTCAAGAAAGTAGTGGGAAAAACGCCGGTAATTGTCGGAGCTGGGGTGACAGCGTCGACTGCACGCGAAACAGCCACCATTGCCAACGGAGCCATCGTAGGCAGCTGGCTGAAGGAAGGTCATCAGGCCATTGGAACTGTAAATAAATCATACGTAGAGGAATTCATGCGCAACTGGAACAAGGGTGTGACTGACGGGCCAGTTAAGGAGGGTGCCGATTTGTATGAGGAGCTGATGAACAATGAGAACTATAAAGGGAATGATTTTAAGTGGAACAAGACGGATAACGACAGAATGCAGACGGTAAGCACTCTTGTCGGCGAATATTGGAAGCCACGTTATCTTCTTGACCATAACAGGGAAATAGCCTATGAGATCATGAATAAACATCAGCGTTGGGTACATTTCAATGTTGATGACATCAATTGGGAATCACTGCAGGGGTTGAAAGAAGAGGCTATTCTGAATGCTAGTAGGTTGTCAGCCCATTACCCTTCATTCATACGAAATTATGACTCTGGCCTCGCTATAGTAGAATGGCAACTTATCCCGGACGGCATGTACTGGATGGATGAAGACGGTTACGGTATGACTTCCGATGTCGTGACACCGGTATACGCAGTAGTGAATAGAGATCTGAAAGTATTGGTTAAATTCCGCTTCATAGGAAACGATTACAAACAATTGGAAAGTATGAGAGGGGAAGCAATAAAGAATGCACAAATTCTTGATGACTTAACTATAGAATAGAATGAAGAATGAGAACTGATAATATAACACTTTGGAAAAGGATTAAATCACTGGGTCAGAAAGTACATTATCAATATTGGAAAGCGTGCTCTATGAGGAAACCCTTCGTCAACGTAATATTGGCACTTGCATTATCTATAGCCATAGTTGCTTCCATGATGGATTTTACATGTGCCATGTCAATTTTGATTACACTCATGAATATTGATGGCTGGGCATTTGGAATCACGTGGATCTTCTATTCTATCTTATGTATTTATCAAATGTCCAGATTTTTAGGAGGCAATAAAAAAAATGCTATTCTTCCTGCTTTCATTAGCTCAATTTTCGTATGGTATCTAATAGTTTTGTTCTATATTTTGACAATGAATCCTTCTTCCGTCTCATTTGGTGAAGAAGACGATTCTGTATTTAATGATATTGTATTTATAATTGTTCCTTTTATTCAAGCCCTTTTGTTGAATACCATCTATTTTGTACTTATATGGGCCATAATGAGAATAAAAAAGAATGGAGTATCCGCATGGAGTCTGCTTCAAGATTCACAAAGTGAAAGATCGAGGTTTGATAAGATATGCATTGTGATAGCCTGCTTTTTATGGCTGATTCCGGCTATAGTATGCACACTTCCATATTAAACTAATAACCCGGTTAAGCAAATTACGAATATTTATGATAGAATCTACAGGGAAAAGGTTTCTACCAATTTCATAAGGACAGATAAAAGATACGATGGATATTTTTACGAAACTTAAAGGATATGACAAAGTGTTCTCCTCAGAATCTGGAAGATTCTTGTGTCTTGACGGAATAGTGCAAGAATTTATACCAGAGAAACACAATGTTATAAAGGAATATGTCGATCTGCCTAAAGCTTTCTTACTTGACTCCTCTACATATTATAAAATGGTTGTAAAGACCATGATAGTGCCGAATGGAGTCAAGGGGTTCTGTGATGGATTTTTCGATTGTGGAGCAGTAACTGATGTATTCAGATTGCCCGATTCATTGACATCAATAGGCAGCAATGACGTGCCAGGGTCCTTTTGCGGATGCTATCTGCCGGAAGTTATACTCCCAGAAAATCTACGATTTATTGGTAAATATGCTTTCAGTTCATCGTATATTGAAAAACTTGTAGTCAGAGCCTCCAATGAATCTCCATATTTGCGTCAGTTCAAGGATTCGACGATTAAAAAAGTTTATCTACCGTTTAGCATAAAAGATTCTAAATTAGGCGAGGAGCGCGAGTTCATCAGAAATTTTTATAACCATTGCAAATGTGAGATAATCTATTATTAATGCGACTTTCGCCATATGTATAAGATTTTTATGAAAATGCGAAAGATTGGCCAACAACACTAAGTGATGATTAAAAAATAACTTAGTAAACTTTTAGGCGGCCATCCATTGGT
>CAYSMP010000031.1:25083-29038 GCA_964432215.1 uncultured Sangeribacter sp. | reverse complement strand
TGTTTTCGAGCTGATCAGGCTGCTCGGGTGTCTGGTTGCTTGATGCCATTTCTATATTGATATTTCTATATTTACATATTAAAGACGAGCGCATAAGACGCACTCTTCTTATTCAGAGCGCAAAGTTAATGATTTTTTTTGTGGTATGCAAATAATTTTGAAAAAACTTTTTTCGAGTTTTTAGTCTTCTGTCTTTAGAATGCAGATATGCTGCCGGAGGACTGAAGACAATAGTTTCTACCGCGCCTGATCAGAGTCCTCATTTTTTAGTTAAGATTTGTTAAATACCCGGTAATCAAGAATAATTTTTTGTAATTTTGTAATAAAGATTATGCTTCATGATTACCATGAAACTTAAGAAACCTATCAGAAAATCAATGAAGTTGTTTAAACTTCAATATTATAACCTAAATAACAAACCAAGTTTATGAAGAAAATCTTTACTTTCATGGCAGTTGCCGCTATGGCATTCAGCGTTTCGGCTGAAACAGTCATTCTCTCCAATCCAGACAAACTCAAGAAGAATCCTCTTGTCGGCACTGAATTAGGTGCCGGGGTAGCTGAAGGTTTTTCTCTTCAGTGCATGAAGGAAGACAAAACACTTGATCCAGGCAACATTTCGTTTACAATTGGCGGCGAAGAGTATAAGTCAATCAAGTTTTCCAATGGCGCTCAGAACACTGTTACGCTTCCAGAAGGTTGCGTAGCAACAAAAGTAACTTTCTATACTACCATCAATAAGGATGCAGCCACCGACCGCCCCTGCTACTGGGCAGAAGTCGCGGGAATCACCTATACCGTAGATGAAAATAACGGTATAATCGAATCATTTAAAGATGGTGCTAATCCAAATGTTCAGTCATTCGATATTCCCAACCTCAACGAATTCACTTTTAAAAACGCTGGTGAACAGCCCCTCGCAGTCATCGAAATCACATACAACAAAGAGGGCGAAGACGAGCCTTCAGAGCCAGCTACCACCACACTGATGTCTTGGGACTTCACAAAGTGGAGCGACGCAACAGTTGCCAACCTCAAAGCTGGTGAAAATTGGTCTGATATCGAGAAAGCTGACGCCACAGAACCTACACCTGAATCTAAAGACAACTGCTTTTGGCAAGTTTCCTGCACAGCCGGCTTAAACGCTGACAGATATCTTATGGCTAACGATGTAGTCATCGAGGAGCTCGAAGGTCTCGTGTACACAAATGAGAAAACCAACCGGTCTCTCGCGATAGCCGTGGACTATCCCAGCACTTCATTAGGCACCTATCATGGCCCTGCCTATCTCTGGCTCGGCAGCAAGGGAATCAACTACTTCGTGATTCCAAACGTTCCTGCTGGCGCAACAATAAAGATGGGAGTTGAATCACACAAGAGCACAGATGCCCGTGGCGTTAAACTTACTATTGATGGCGAAGAACTCAATGCCCCCGATGGAAACCCGGTAGAACTTCCTACCACCTACGAAGAACAGGAATGGATGGTACCCGCAAGTGCTGCTGAAAGCAACGACGTTCAGATCACCAACACCAACGGTTGCCACATCTACTTCATCACTGTAACTGGCAATTCTTCAACAAGCGCTGTTGAGAATATTGCAATTGACGAAAATGCCCCGGTTGAATTCTACAACCTTCAGGGTGTGCGCGTTGCGAATCCCGAAAACGGTCTCTACATCAAGCGTCAGGGCAACAAAGCTCAAAAAATCTACGTCAAGTAAATTATACATCGTCAACTAAAAAAAAGCTGCATCACGTTGAGATGCAGCTTTTTTTGTCTATTAACTTACGGTTTTTAGTCTATTAACTTACGGCTGAGTTAGGAAATGCGGCTCCAGTCGATGGAGCGGGCGAAGCGGCGTTGGAGCTCGGCGTTGAGGATGGCGATGCTCTGTGGAGTCAGGAGGATCTTGCCATCCAGCAAGCGCATGGCAGTGTCCCGCGCTTGGCTAACTATCTGGCCGTCGCGTGCGAGGTTGGAAACCTTTAGGTTGAAGGCTATACCGGACTGCTGGGTCCCTTCCATATCGCCAGGTCCACGCAACTTCATGTCGGCTTCGGAAATTAGAAAACCGTCGGTAGTCTCAGTCATGATCGAAAGGCGTTTCTTCGTCTCCTGTCCGATCTGATGCTTGCTCATGAGGATGCAATAACTTAGTTCAGCACCTCGCCCTACCCTGCCTCTTAATTGATGGAGCTGCGAAAGCCCGAATCGCTCGGCATTCTCAATTATCATAACAGAGGCATTGGGGACGTTGACACCAACTTCTATCACTGTTGTGGCCACAAGAATCTTAGTCTCTCCGGATGCGAATTTCTGCATCTGGTAATCCTTTTCGGTCGGTTTCATCTTTCCATGCACAAGGCTTACCCCAATCCCGGGGAAAATACTGCGTATCCTTTCGAATCCCTCCTCGGCAGACTTCATGTCAATCTTCTCGCTTTCCTGAATGAGGGGATATACGATATAGGCCTGACGTCCTTTCCGGATCTCATTCCAAAGATGACGATAGACTTCATTGCGGTTATCATCGTAGCGGAGCCATGTCTGAATGGGTTTTCGACCGGGAGGAAGTTCGTCGATCACACTGACATCGAGGTCACCGTAGACAGTCATCGCAAGAGTTCGTGGTATAGGAGTAGCTGTCATGACTAATACGTGTGGGGGCACAGTCCCTTTCTTCCAAAGGCGGGCGCGCTGCGCCACACCAAAGCGGTGCTGCTCATCGATCACAGCCACTCCGAGATCGCGAAACTCCACGGCATCCTCAATCAGGGCATGGGTGCCCACAAGCATATGTATCGAACCGTCGGCGAGTCCCTCGGCTATGCGCCGCCGTTCCTTGGCACGGGTACTGCCTGTCAGCAAAGCCGTTCCTATCCCAAGCGGTTCGGCCCATTTAGCAAGAGCCTCAGCATGCTGCGAAGCAAGAATCTCAGTAGGAGCCATCAGGGCCGCCTGCTTGCCATTATCCACTGCGAGAAGCATGGTCATGAATGCCACAAGTGTCTTTCCGCTACCTACATCGCCCTGCAGAAGACGGTTCATCTGCCGGCCGGTACGCATATCTTCGCGTATTTCCTTAAGCACACGTTTCTGGGCACCCGTGAGAGGGAACGGCACAACATCCGAATAGAACTTATTGAAAATAGGCCCCACTTTTGTGAATACATGCCCCTGCAACTGAAGATTGCGACGGCGTGAGAACTCAAGAATATGGAGTTCGAGATAGAAAAGTTCTTCAAACTTCATACGCTCTGTGGCCTTCTGAAGTGCCTGGAGCGATACCGGACGATGCATATTCCGTATAGCCTCGTCGAGAGGCATCAGAGAGCGTTCATTCATCACTTCCATAGGCAATGTCTCAGGTATTGACCCTACAGGCATTGAATCAAGGAGATTGGAAGTAAGTGTCTGGAAAAGACGAGTTGTGAATCCGCGCTTGCGAAGGGTATCCGTAAGACCATATACGCCACGCAATCCCTGTGGAGGGCGTTCGGGGTCAAACACCTCTATTTCAGGATGCACAAACTGCCATGTATTGTATTTAAAAGCGGGCTTTCCGAACAGTACATAGACCACTCCGGGACGGTACATATTGGCGATGGTCTGGATTTTCGCAAACCAAGTGACCTGACAAAGTCGGTCGCCATCGGTAAATGTAGCAGACAGACGTTCCTTACGCCCCTCCCCCTCCTTTGTGAAATTGATAAACTGTCCCTTTATCTGAATATACGGCATCTCAGCTCCATATAGATCACGTATGCGGTAGAAACGAGAACGATCTACGTGGCGGGTCGGGAAATATTGCAGCAAGTCGCCACAAGTGTGTATATCGAGTTCTGAGGCAAGAAGTTTTGCCCTTGCCTCGCCAACACCACGGAGAAACTTTATGTCAGAGTCTAAATTCATATAACTCTTATAAATCTTATAAGTCTTATAAGTCTTATAA
>CAYSMP010000031.1:0-24983 GCA_964432215.1 uncultured Sangeribacter sp. | reverse complement strand
AGAGTCTAAATTCATATAACTCTTATAAATCTTATAAGTCTTATAAGTCTTATAATTCTTAATAATTCTTATAAAATTTATCTGGATAAATATTCCAAGACTTCGAGGGAGACGGCTATGGGGTCGCCTTCGGGAGCTGAAGTATAACCACCGGTCTTGAGTGTCCAAGGTTCTTCCATGGCATACCAGTCAATGACGGGTGCCGAGGGGAGAGCCATGGCAAACAGTTCGGAAGATGTCTTGTTAGCGTTAGGGCCTCCTCCAAGCGCATCGGGACGAGGACCGGAATCCTCTGCCATCTGCTGTGAAAGGGCATCCATCCACGCTTTCCATCGTGGATAGTAGAAATCTTTCAGCAGACCATTCCATTCCTTGTTGGCATAGTCGCGAAGGCCACCATTGTCGGCACATTCACGGTTGCCCCAGGTGGTGATTTGCGTACGCGCGTTCCATTCATACTGATCCTTCTCGGCGGGGGTGTCGCCGCAGTTGCGCGCTGACTCAGTCCAAGTACCCAAGCGGAACTCGGGACGAGTGCCCAGAAGGCGGTCCTGCATCAGCAGCATATCAAGAAATTTCTTCGATGATTGATCGAAATCCTGTCGGGAGAAGGTGCGGTAGTCTGACATGGCACGCTGATATTGACGGCGTCCCTGATCGGCAAGTGCCTGGCGCGTGAAGTCTACGAGGTCATATTCATAATTATTATTGCCACGCATGCGGTCGGCGGCTTTTGCCATAAGGCGGGCAGCCTCAAGGGTCGTGGCGGGATCATAGTAGTTGCGCATCTTCGACCACGACTTCACTTGAAAATTATTTAGCGAAGGGCGACCGCAAAAGATGCTCTCGTGAGGACCTTGCTGATTGTTGCCGAGAGGACAGTTGTAGATGCCATCAGCCAGCACTTTCCAAGCAGCACGAATGTCGGGATCATCTACACCATAACGGGCCTTCACATAACCGTCGAGCCACTCTTCCTTTGTCGGTATATTGTAGCCGAGCCAAGGGAGCTCACACATCAGTTCGAACATCACAGGATTGTTGCCGGAGCCCTCCATAGTGAGCCCTATACCATTCATATTTTTGGCAAGAGGATTGATCTTTGTCTGGCGAAAATTGTCAAGTAGTTGATCCATACGGCCATGAAGGCCAACGTTTGCACCAAAATTTTCAAGCATGCAGAAAAGCCAAGTGTGGTCGTCGTAACCATTGTCGCGTTTCCAGACGGAAGGGATACCCCACATGGGGCGACATTCGGAAAAGAGGTCGAGAATTATAAGTTCGCCAGGCTGGAGAGCCTGCAGCATCTGCGGACGCGGATTCTCTGTCCATCCTTGTATCACCCATTTCGCGTCAGGATTACAGCGCTTCATAGCCTTCATAAGTTTTGCGCCAGCTTCCCCGTAATCGACATCAACATCATTCATCTCATGGAAAGGATCCATTGAGTAATATTTCGCCTTACCATATAGTTTTGTCAGTTCGTCATAGTATATATCGGCTATTTCATCAAATTTAGTGTCGGTAGGGAGAAGATTGGAAGGGCGCACATAGCCATTCCAAGGATTACCCTCGATCACGTCGAGCCCAAGACGAGAAGCAGCATCGTGAGGCATCATGCCGCAATAGCCGGGAAGCACCGGTGTCATGCCAAGCGAGTTCATACGAGCGAGTATTTTCTTCTGTAGCTGCTCCTGATTTTTATACCATGATTCAGGGAGTGGGCCACCCCATCCTTCGAGATTATTCATAGCCCACCATGCCAGAAATGCCGGACCGGCAATAAACTCACCCACTTCCTTCTCCGAATAACCAAGACGAAGGAGCATATTGCGCCATGCAGACTCCATTCCTACGATAGCAAGGGGCATATTGATGCCGTGCAGTGCCATCCAGTCTATCTCTTTCTCCCAGCGATTCCAATCCCAGAAGGGCATGGAGTAGGAGAACGTGCAATAATTGAAGTCATAGCGCATAGTGAGAGGAGTCTCCTTGCGCACCGGTTCAGTTACAGCCGGGAGCACTTCGGGAAGGTTAGTCAGCATATTATTCCACGTCAGATTGATGCCGCAGAAATGCTTTAGGTACCAGTTGAGGCCTGTAGCGACCGACACAGAGTTATTGCCAATGATGTGCGGACGCCCATTCTTCATTGCAATCTCGAAGAAATCAGTGTCTGGAACAGACGATTTCTGAAGTTCGAACGTAATGCGACCTTTCGATCCCGGGGCTATACGCTCGAGGAGCGCTTCCGAAGCCTTGTCGCGGGCAGCGACTGCAATCATCGGTAGAAGACAGAGGAGAAGGGATATAAATATTTTTTTCATTTTATTGGATATTATGCTCACTTCGTTCGTACCACCATCCACAGCTTCGGTAGCAAAATAACCAATGTCTCTCGCACCAAAACAAAAAAGAATGGATGATTATTTGGATTTTTTGCAAAGTTAATAAAATTTTGCTTATCTTTGTGAATTAAAACCAAAATTGAAAAAAGAAATGAAGATAATACTGCTTTCAGGAGGATCGGGCAAGAGACTCTGGCCCCTTTCAAACGACGTAAGATCAAAACAATTCCTGCAGGTGCTTGAATCGCCAGACGGACGTAAAGAATCAATGATACAGCGCGTGGTGCGCCAAATTGAAGCCACAGGAAACGCTGACGGCATTGTGGTGGCCACAGGTGAGGCTCAAGCCGGCTATGTCAAGGACCAGCTTGGACGCAGCATAGGTATAGTCACCGAGCCATGCCGACGCGACACATTCCCTGCCATTGCCCTCTCCTGCTCCTATCTCGCAACAGAAGGGACAGACTATGACGAACCCGTGATTGTGATGCCTTGCGACACATATGCCGATGATACGTATTTCGAGACCGTCTGCAATATGGCAGAGGCAGTAAAAAGAGGTGATGCAGAGTTGATACTAATGGGAATCACACCTACATATCCATCGGAGAAATTCGGATATATCGTACCCGAGAAGGGTGCTAAGGCAGTGGGCAAAGCAATGCCCGTAGAACGCTTCACTGAAAAGCCTGATGTAAAGACTGCAGAGAAACTCCTCGAGGAAGGTGCGCTCTGGAACGGCGGAGTATTCGCATTCCGCCTGGGCTATCTCATGAAGATAGTGGAGAAGTACATGCCGGGTATGGACTTCAAGCAGATACATGCCGACTACGAAAAATTCCCAAAAATCAGCTTCGACTATGAGGTAGTGGAGAAAGCAAAATCGGTAGGAGTGCTCCCCTATGCCGGCGAATGGCGCGACCTTGGGACATGGAACACCCTGACTGAAAAACTTCCATCTACAACTGAAGGGGCAGCCCGACTGCATGACTGCGAGAATACCCACATCGTGAACGAACTCGGCATTCCGGTGCTCGGTCTCGGACTTAAGGATATCGTGATTGTAGTGTCGCCGGAGGGGATACTTGTGTCTAAAAAATCTGATTCGGAGAAGCTGAAAAGCTTGCTTTGAGTCTTCAGTCTTGGGATTGGGGTTTATTTAAAAATTAAGATATCATGAGAAAAACTATATTGGGGGTGATGATGGGATTGGGAACCATCGGAGCATTAGCGATGAATCCTTATCTGCCACTGTGGGAGCATATTCCGGATGGGGAGCCGTATCTGTTTGACGATCCGGATAATCCGGGGAAGCAACGGGTGTATATCTACGGAAGCCATGATATGTTGAGGCATATGTATTGCGGTACTGACCTTGTAGTGTGGTCGGCAGATCCTGATTCACTCAACAACTGGCGATATGACGGCATCATATTCAAGAGCGATAAGGATGGGAACGGGAATGTCCAACCAGCCGACGTGCTTTTCGCACCCGACGTAGCAGTAAAGGCACTTCCGGATGGGACAAAGGAATACTATCTTTACCCCAATAACCAACGGGGGGGACGCAACGGACAGGTGGCAAAGTCAAACCGTCCGGACGGCCCTTTCGAAGTGATCAATTGGGACAAGAAAAATCCAGACGTATGCGACGGGCCCTTTGGATTCGACCCTGCAGTGTTCGTAGATGACGATGGGCGTGTCTACGGCTATTGGGGTTTCGGCACCAGCCATGGGGCTGAACTTGATCCAAATACTATGTCGAGTGTAAAACCGGGAACCCAGGTGAAGGAGAAGATGATCGGAGGATTCGAAGACGGCGACGGCAATGACTTCCGCTTCTTCGAGGCTTCATCCATCCGCAAGATCGATGATAAATATGTGCTCATATACTCCCGTATGACCAAAGACGGCGAATGGGGATTGCCACAGACCAATTTCACCTTGGCATATGCCTACAGTGACAATCCATTAGGACCTTGGACGTATGGGGGCACTATCATTGATGGTCGCGGACGCGACACTGACGCCAACGGCAAGACCATCTACACTGCTACTCCAAATGGCAATACACACGGATCGATACTTAAGATCGGCGACCAGTGGTGGGTTTTCTATCACAGACAGACCGGTACTGATGAGTATTCACGCCAGGCGATGGCTGCCCCTATCGAAGTCATGGTAGAGAAAGGCAAAGGTGGCAAAGTGACAATCAGCGAGGGAGAATACACCTCAGAAGGTTTTGAGAAAGATGGTCTTGATCCCCTACGCCTATACCCGGCCGCGATAGCATCGCACTTCACCGGGAAGGATGGTGCCTACCAGACCTATCCACGCCTACACTATAGCGGCTCGCATTTCCTGCCGGTCTATTACGACGACCACGACATGAAGGAGCCGTATCATCCGGATATCAACGTTAATCCAGTAGTAAACAATACCGATGGCAGTATTGTGGGTTATAAATACTTTAACTTCGACAAGCTGAACGGAGCGGAGAAGGTAGAGCTCGCGCTCGACTTGATACCGTCGGGAGTAGACGGGACAATCACCGTCTATACGGAAGCTCCTTGGAAAGGTACCCCCAAGCCTGTAGGGAAGTTCGAATTAAAGGAGGCCGATCCGATCAAGCCTATGAAAATGAAAGCTGATGTATCAGCTGTAGGGAAGTTGAAGGGTAAACATCCTCTGTATTTGGTGTTTAATACTCCTGGAGAAGGATCGGTCGGTACATTGCTCCGACTGCAATTTGTCACTACTGAAAAGTGACAAGCGAGCGTTGGGCGCTACACTTAAAACATTGCTGAGCCATTGTAGTGTCGGAGGATTCGGACACGGAGCTGACGTTCGTAGGAAGCTTGAAGACGGTCGGCGACCGCGTTGATATAGTCGGCCTTTGATTTTTCATATTCGGTGGCATTCGCACGCCCGTTGTCGTATTTCACGGTCATGGCGTCGAATGCCGCCTTTGTATTCTCCATTGCTGTCTGAGATGCCTTCTCCTTAGCCTCCGCAGCTATGGCCTGAGCATGGGCAGTTGAAATAGTCTTATAAAGTTGCTGGCGCGTATTCTCAAGGTCGAGTTCGGAGTTTAATTGTTCCAAACGTGCCCTTGAGATGGAATTGCGAGTCGAGAAACCATCGAATATGGGTATATTTAGGGAAAACCCTAAAGATTTGGAGAAATTATGTCGCATCTGGGCTGAAAAACCTTCGTTGACAAAGCCGGAAGTCTTATAGTAATTGGTTCCGAGTCCGGCATTGAATGAAAGAGTTGGAAGATAGCCGGATTTTGCCAGGTCCACGTTCTCACCGGCTGCCTGCTTACGGATAGCAGCAGCCCGTAGGGTATGATTGGCCATCTGCATGTTGTTCCAGACCTCATCAAGCGAAGGCATCGGAAGATTTTCCTGTGGGAGGGGAAGAATATCGAAAAATCCATCATTTTCTATATTGAGCAGATTGGCAAGGTCGAGGAGCGCCATCACACTGTCGTTCTGAGCATTTACTACCGTGAGTTCGTCGCGGCTAACCTGCGCATGGGCCTCAAATAGGTCGAGTTCCGGTATCTTACCGGCCTCCAGAAGAATCTCGCGCCTCTTGAGCTCATCCTGCGACACACCCAAGCTCATACGCGCTACCCCAAGTGCCTCCCGACTGTAAAGAGCCTGCAGGTAGGCCGCCATAACGTTGATAGTCACATCATCTTTGGTAGCCTCCGACTGCTCCACAAGAGCTTTAAGGGAGGTCTCAGAATATTTTATCGAACGAACTACGCGGAGACCCTGAAATAGAGGCACAGAAAGCTGGGCACCTACAGAAAAGGAACTGGTATTGCGGTTGGCATAGGTATTGTCGGCTGTCAGGCCACGCCCGAAACTAAAGTTTTCAGAGCCATAGCCGCTTAGGTTGGGCAGCACACGGTCTTTTGCCTCTCGGACGGCGAGCTCACCCTGACCGGCTGCGTTGATGCGCTGGCGGACTTCGACATTGTGTGTGATAGCGTAGTTGATGCAGGAATCGAGACTCCAAGCCCTTTGGGCAAGGATCAAGTGGGAAGAGTCAAGGACCAAGAAGAGAGTGAGGAGTATGAACAATATACTATTTTTCATAGGAATTCTATGTAATAATTAACCTTATAACCTTTTAACCTTATAACCTTCAACTTTCGGCAACGAAAGTTGAGTCATTTAGAGTTTTTCGGCACGTATTACGTCAGATTTTTTAATGCCCTTCTTTATTTCGACATTGATGCCATCGGAGAGACCGGTCTCTATAGAACGGCGCTCGAACTTCGGTTTCGGCACGGTATCGGTCCGTACGTAGACAAAGGTGCTGTCACGCTCGAAGGCCACAACACTTTCGGGGAGACTCATTACGTCCTTTACCTCCGAGAGGAGAATGGATGCGTTGGCGCTATAACCGGAGCGAAGGGCAGAGACATCATCAACCGACAGAGCAGCTTTGATTTCAAATGTATTGGCTCCATTGTTTTCAGTGCCTTTCGGTGATATATATTCCAATATTGCAGACGGGTGCAAATCGGGCACAGCACCGATAGTAATATCCATGCCCATACCTGGTTTAAGCAGACCTACCTCAGTTTCATCTACATTACCCTTGAAAATTAGGTTAGTCATGTCGGCGATGGTAGCTACGGTAGTACCGTCGTTCATTGTATTAGCTTGGATCACTGATGAACCAACTTTCACCGGGACATCGAGAACAAGACCTGTTATAGTAGCGCGTACGAGTGTATTGCTTTCTTGGGCATTGAACTGCGACACTCCTTCCTTCACAATACGATAAGAGTCTTTTGCATAATTGAGATCCTGCCGCGCCTTGACAAGTGTCTTCTCAGCGTCCTCATATTCTTCACGGGATATCACTTTCTTATCGTAAAGGTCTTTCGAACGATTAAACTTAACAAGTGCGTCGTCTGCCTCCACCTGAGCAGCATCGATTCGTGACTGGGCATTTGATAGTTGGGAAGCCTCAGGAATCACCTTGATTCTGGCTATTACATCGCCCTCATGCACGAAGTCGCCGGCTTCCACATCTATTTGGGTAATGATGCCGGAGATCTGGGGTTTGATCTGGATCTCATCGCGGGGTTCAATCTTACCATTGAGCACTGTAGTACGTCGGATGTCAATGACCTCAGGGGTAACGGTAGCGTAATGCTCCTCTTTGGGCTGTGAGTTACGATAGAGGAAATAGAAGGTGCCAACGATGATGGCGGCTACAATGATCCAAAGTAGGATCTTCAGGAACTTTTTCATATCTTGGAGAATTTTGATTTTAGTTTTTTCTTGGTTTATCAAGATTAATCTCAATAAATCCGGATATTCATTTATTTGTCGTTGAGGGCTTCAATGGGCTTTATCTTCATTGCACGGATCGCGGGTATGGTACCGGCTAATGAACCGAGAACGAAAAAGAGGGCAACTATGGTGATGGCAGCTCGGAATGTGAGCTCGAAGCCGGCATGACCAAGTATGGGGTCATAAGTCATCTTATCGGCGATGCCGAGGACCAGAGCCCCGAAACATACTCCAAGAGTACCGGCTACGAGAGTGAGCATTATGCTTTCAGACAGCACCTGGATGGTAATGTCGAGTGGCTTGGCACCTAATGCACGGCGTATACCAAATTCCTGAGTGCGTTCCTTCACCACAATCCACATTATATTTCCAACTCCTATCACTCCGGCCAAGAGAGAACCAAAGCCTACGAAGAGAGCGAGGATTGAAATGCCAAGGAAAAGATTATCGATCATCTCAAATGTCTCTGAAATATCCATAAACTCAATAGCATTCTTATCGTCGGGACTGATGGAATGAGCTGATGAAAATACGCGGCGTATCACCGGCACATTGTCGGAAGGAGAACTACCAGGGGGAGCCGTATACAGAAACAAACCAACTGTGTTCCCAAGGTTGTAGGCTCTTCTCATTGTAGAAGAGGGAATGACAACGCACTCATCTATACGGCGATTGATGGTAGCATCTGAAAGTTGAGATGCTACACCAACAACAAGAAAGTATATACCATCTACACTGACATACTTTCCGATGGGAGAATCATTGCCAAAAAGGGATGTCGCTATATCTTTACCTATTACAGCAACCTTACGCTCCGAAGCGATATCCGCATTATTCAAGAAACGCCCCTCATGTAAGACTGGCACCATAATTTTGAAATAGTCAGCTTCAACACCTGTAATACCCGCAGATTTAGTCTTAGTGCCATATGCAGCTGTGCCGTTGCGCTGGTCAGCCTCTGTGCTATATTCTATAGCAGGAGCAAGTTCACGAATAAGGTCAATGTCTTGGGTGGTCATATTCCAGCCGGATCCTTTGTTGAAACCTTTATAAGGAACAGTACGGCGATTGTTGTAGGCAGCCCCGAGATTGGTGGAGAATCCGGCAAAATTGCGTCGCATCACACCTTCAAATCCCTGCGCACCTCCAAAGAGCATGGCAAGCATAGCCGTACCCCAAAAGATACCGAACGCCGTGAGGAAAGTCCGGGTCTTGTTGCGGGCGAGTGTTGCTCCAATCTCCCGCCAGTTTTCAATATCAAAAAAGGATGTTTTCATTCGTCGCGAAGGGCTTCTACTGGTTTGACTTTAGTTGCTTTGACAGCAGGGAAAAGACCGGCAATAGCACCGGCAACAATGAGAGCCGCTGTCACCTGCAAGGCAATGGAGATATCCACTGTAGGGTTGGAAAAGCCATCGGTATCTCCAAGCACAGAATTTAGAACTTGCAGAATGGCCATTCCCGCCACAAGACCGATATATCCAAAAAGAGTAGTTATGGCCACACTCTCAGCAAGAATCTGGACAATTATGCTCTTAGGTTTAGCCCCAATAGCCCGACGTATCCCAATCTCATGAACACGTTCGCGTACAGATACAAACATTATGTTGCTGACACCTACGATACCGGTAAGGAGGGTAAGGACACCAATCACCCAAACAGCGAGATTCAAATAGATCAGAGCCTGACCTTGCTTAAGATGGTTGGCAAACTGATTCCAAACCCAGACAGCATTAGAATCAGCAGGATCGAACTCATGGCGACGAGCAAGGACAGTGCGAACCTGCGACTCCGCATCCTCTGCCTCCGTCTCAGTAGTGATACCATCCACACGCACAGTCATCTGATCGACATAACCATCGCCACCGGTAATGGCCTTGTAGGTGGTGTATGGCACAAACGAACCTTTGCGCCACCTATGGTCGTAGACGCCAACGACCTTCCAAGATAAATCAATAGCACGGACTTCCTGCCCGAGAGCCTTGTCAGCGTCGCCGAAAAGAAGAGCTGCGTTATCACGATGCAGGACTATAGTGCGACGACGGTCGTTGATATCTTTCTGATTTATGAAACGCCCCTTGATGTCGGTAATCCTTTGGGTACGACTTTCATCCGGATATACGGCTTCAAAACCACCACTAAGATAGTCTTTGGGTCCGACAATACTGAACCCGGAAGCAGAAGTGGATATGGCAACGTCGGACACTGTAGGCACTTCTCCGGAAATAGCCTCCATATCTTTATCTTGAAGCCGGATCCAGCGTCCATCGCGATATCCCTTGTATGGGAGCGAAGTAGTACCACTCCAAAGGCGTATTGAATTGGCGCTCGAATTGGCCGTCTGGTCCTCATAACTGTTGACGACACCACGCGCGGCTCCCAAAAGGACAATGAGCATGAATATGCCCCAGGCTACCGCTACACCGGTGAGGACGGTGCGGAGCTTATTGTTTTTTATTGTCTGGGAGATTTCCCTTATTAGGTCAAACATCCTTAGTAATTGAGAATTGAGAATTAAGAATTATCATCAATGCGGCCGTCTACGATACGGATAATACGATCTGTGGCGGCGCCTACAGCAGGATCGTGAGTAACGATGACTATGGTCATGCCGGTGTCGTTGAGGTCGCGGAATACTTGCATCACTTCTTTTGAAGTCTTGGAGTCAAGAGCACCTGTGGGTTCGTCTGCAAGAATGAGCGAGGGGTTAGTGACAAGAGCACGGGCAATGGCCACACGCTGTTTCTGTCCTCCGGAAAGCTCTCCCGGTAGATGATGGGCACGGTCTGCCAAGCCCATTCGCTCAAGTTGCTCCATGGCGAGAGCATTTCGTTTCTTACGTCCTATACCTTGATAAAAAAGCGGAAGTGCAACATTCTCAAGAGCGTTCTTATAGTTTATGAGGTTGAAAGACTGAAAGACAAAACCTATCATCCGGTTGCGAAGCTCAGCAGCCCGATTCTCAGACAGATCTTTTATCAAGACATCATCAAGATGATATGAGCCGGAATCATAATTGTCAAGTATGCCAAGTATATTAAGAAGTGTTGACTTGCCTGAACCTGATGCACCCATGATCGAGACGAGCTCACCTTTACGTATGTCGAGCGATACATCCTTGAGCACATGCAGAGGCACAACACCGGGATAGGTCTTATTGATATCTCGTAGGGATATTACGTTTTGAGTTATGCGTTCTGAGTCTTGCCTTGTACGTAGAAAACCACTTGAGGGCATATTTTCGTTCAATTCATAATTATAGTTCATAATGCATAATTAAATTGTCACGATTGTTATATACTATGTGTATTAGACGCAAGACAACACTGAAATGTAACAGATTCACATCAGAATTTTTCAATATTAGTGTAGTAGCGTACTAATACACTGCAAAGGTAATGGAAATTTTTGAACTGACAAAATAATATTACTATAAATTTCAAATTTCTTTAGGAAATTTGAAATTATTGAGGGTAGGGAGGATAAGATTATGGGATTATTGGATAAACGAAAACTGAAAAAAAATTATTGAAATGTGGATAATATTTGCACTTGTATCAGCAGTAGGATTGGGTTTCTACGACGTAATGAAAAAAATATCGTTGAAAGACAACAATGTACCGCTCGTACTATGGTTCAATACACTTTTTGGTACTCTTCTGATGAGTCCGGTACTTTTCGACTGCATCTCGCATGGAGGAACCGGTCCCGGAGAGGGATTGACGGGACATCTACTGATCGCCACTAAATCAGTGATAGTATTGTCATCTTGGATACTTGGATATTTCGCCATCAAGCATCTTCCGCTGACGATTCAGGGACCCATCAATGCTTCTCGGCCGGTGATGGTGCTTGTAGGCGCATTGCTTATATTCGGTGAGCAATTAAACTTTATACAGTGGTGTGGTATCTTGTTGGGCTTCGCGTCTCTGTTTATGATAAGCCGGGTAGGTTCAAAGGAAGGATTCTCGTTTAAGCATAGCAAGTGGCTATGGATGTCGGTGGGAGCAACCGCCTTAGGAGCAATCAGTGCGCTCTACGACAAGTATCTGCTGACACGGTTTGAACCTCTCATGGTTCAGAGTTGGTATTCACTCTACCAGTTATTGATGATGAGTGTAGCAGTACTTATACTGCGCAGATTACATAAGCAAAGTTCTACACCCTTCCACTGGAAATGGGCTATCGTAGGTATTTCTGTGTTCCTGACAGGAGCGGATCTTGCATACTTCTATTCGTTGTCGGAAGCAGGGTCAATGATATCTATTGTATCGATGATACGTCGCGGCAGTGTATTGATACCTTTCTTCTATGGAGTGCTCGTATTGCATGAAAAGAATATCAAGACTAAACTCGTAGATCTCGGTATCTTACTTGTCAGCTTAGCTCTCCTCGTAATCGGCTCGGAAGTTTAATGCAGAGAAGCAGGAGAGCAAAGGCCGCAAGAAAGTTTTGTTATGTTGGAAAGTTTTGCTAAATTTGCGAAAAGTTTTCGTTATAACGAAAACTTTTTAGTATATTATTAAAAGTTTTTGATATGGATGAAATATTTGGAATTATAAAGAGACCTATATATTTGGATCGGCTGATTCCTTATGTGGGGAAAAATCTGATAAAGGTACTTACCGGGCAGCGTCGCGTTGGCAAAAGCTATATACTCAAAAGTGTGGCGCAGCATATCAGGCACATTGACTCGACGGCAAATATCATTAATATTGATTTGGAGGATTTTGCTTTCTCTCATATCACTGATGCCCAATCTCTACACACAGAGATCACTGGACGTCTAAAGGATGGTCAGAAAAACTATATATTTATAGATGAGGTGCAAGAAGTGGAGAATTTCGATAAAGTAATAAGGTCGCTCAACCTCAATCCAGCCAATGACATTTACATTACAGGAAGTAACTCAAAGATGCTTTCGTCGGAAATGGCATCAAAGCTTGCCGGAAGACGAATTGAGATGCAGATACATCCCCTCTCCTATCCGGAATTCCTTAATTTCCATAATATAGAGGATTCTGATTCCGCAATGACAGAGTATTTACGATTTGGCGGACTACCATATCTTGTCAATCTTCCTCAGCGAAGCACTTGGAATGAATATATCTCAGGGATAACGGATGCGGTAGTATACCGCGACATAGTAAGCCGACACTCGCTACGCAACAATGACTTCCTTCAGCGCCTGTTGCTTTTCTTAGCTGACAATATCGGACAAATATTCACAGCTAAAAAAATAGCGGACTATCTGAAATCACAACGGATATCATCTACAGTAGGAAGTGTGCTGACATATGCAGGATATATAGAGGAAGCCTTCATCGTCAACAAATCAAGAAGATGGGACATCGAGGGAAAACGATTTTTTGAAATTGGAGAAAAATACTTCTTTGAAGATCTTGGTATCCGCAATTCAATCGTAGGCTTGCGCCCCCATGACATATCCGGACTTATGGAAAATGCAGTGTATAACCATCTTAAAATACAAGGATATGACGTAAAGACCGGTGTTCTCAGCGGAGGCAAAGAGATAGATTTTGTCGCGGAGATGGATGGAGAAAGACTCTATGTGCAAGTAACCATGACGGTATCCGACAAGACAACGGCAGAACGGGAGTATGGCAATCTGGCCTCCATATCTGATAATTATGAAAAGATAGTCGTCACTTATCGCGATAGCTTTCCAAATACATACAGAGGAATAAAGACTCTGACACTTAGGGAATTCCTTACATCTAATCAATGTAAGTAGCTCACAAAAATTAAACGATATATATTAACTAAGCAACTGCAAGGGTCTTGATATGATTATCTCGCATTTATCATATTATTAATTTTTGCGAGCTACTTAAAAGCTACTATTAGTCAGTTCAGTGGAGATTAAGAAATCGACGTTCCATTATGCATTAATTTGAGCCATTTGCGGTAGCCGAAGAAGGCGATTATGGTGTAGATGGCGTAGAGGATGGCATAGAGAGGAATCCCTTTGTACCAGTAGAGGCAAGCACATACGGCATCGACCAAAATCCAGGCAATCCACTGCTGGAGGTATTTGCGTGCGAGCATCCACATGCCGACAATGCTAAGTGCAGTAGTGAATGCATCGGGGATAGGGACAGTACTGTCGGTGAGATAATTCAGTATGAGATACAAACCTACCCAAAGAGCGAGGAAGACAGCCACGCAAGCAACGAGCATGCGTGGGGATATGTTGGTGATTGGGGTTGTGGTGGTGTGAGATTTTTGTGTTTTGGCGTTGTCAGACATATTTGATTTTTTATGCCCTTTGGTCCATACGATGAAGCCGTAGATGGCTATGACAAGATAATATATATTTATGGCAAAGTCTGCGTATATCCCCTTACTAAAATAAATCCACATGGAGATGGCGGGCATCACCATCGAGGCATACCACATACGCCAGTCGGCATGATATTCCCACCAAAGATAGAGCAGGCCTACTGTGAAGCCTAATATTTCGAGAATCTTATCCCAAGGCATTATTCTAAATTATTAAAACGTCAGTGTGACAGTGGCGAGAACGTTGGTAGTGGCTTGTGCAGCGTAGCCGGCGTAACGGTAAATTACAGGTTTGCCATCTTCGAGATAATAGCCTGCTCCGGCATAGCCATTGTTGCAATATTTCTCATTAAAGAGGTTGTAGACTGTCAGACCTATGCGGAGGTCCTTCATACCGCTGATTTTCTTGAAGGTGTATGCCAAAGCCAGATCTGAAACAAAATAGGAGTCGAGTTTAGCTTCGGCAGAGCGGGCATTGTTCATGTACTGGCTTGAGACGTAGCGGCTCATAAGAGATGCCTCAAAACCCTTCACATTGAAATTGAACGCATTGTGGAATATGAAGTCGGGAGAAAAAGCTATAGGAGTGTCGCCGCAATCTATTGAAATCGGATTGGTCCATTCATCCTCATAGATATACTCAGTGAAGTTCTTGATACGGTTGCGAGATAGAGTGGCGTTGAGTTGCCAGTCAAACCAATCGACAGGTCTCAAGGCCCCTTGCAGTTCTATACCCATACGATAGGACTTCGGGACGTTGACGCTTATGGCATTGCCTGTGTCGGAAAGTTCCCCGGTCACAACCAGCTGGTCTTTATAGTCCATATAATAAAGTCCGACACCTACATTGAAGAGTGAAGTGCCATACGAATATCCGGCTTCATAGTCGAACATGCGTTCTGCGACCGGATAATGAGTGGGATCACTATCGGTGAAATTATCACGTGTAGGTTCCTTGTGAGCTACACTCCAAGATGCATATGCACGATTTGCACCATCATTATAAGATATACCTAATTTTGGATTGAAGAAATCCCATTTACGCTTAAGATCAAGAATACCCATGCCGCCGATGTTCCAGTCATAGTTATCGCTGACACCACGGATAGAGTAGTCGATATGTCGATATTGAAGATCAGCATAAGCCGAGAATCCCGCACCGAAAGAGTAATCACCGCGAACGAATACATTTGAATCAAACTTACGGCCCGTATTACTATAGTATTCCTGCAGCGGGTCGATGGCTCCAATGAAATTGCGTACCCATTTTACCTTTCCGAAATGGTTGCCACGATGCCAGTTTGCAGCTCCACCACCGACTAACGTAAGAGCATCTTTCTGATAACGGACATTAACCATACCACCACCAAAATCATTATCGTTGAATTTTAGACGTATGAGATCAGACTTCTTTATCAGATTGCCTTCAGCATCAAAGAAGGGTTCAAGCCCATACTCCTCCAGCGTACGCTTTGTCTTGTATTGATCATAGTAGCCATCCCCCTTGGTATAATGGAGAGTAGCATTCAGGGTCACATATTGGCCAATATACTGATTGAAAAGAAGCTGAAAGTGATGTTGGGTGAAGTTATCGCATTGATCCGGATAAAATGCCACGCTCCCATCTGAAGCAGTGTACCTACCACATGGATTGTAGCGACGACCATATTCCTCCATCTCTTCCTTCGAAGCGTAATCCCACGCCATATAGGTACGTTCTTTGCCACCGAAAGCAAGCAGACGCAGAGTAGTGTTGTCTGAGCGATATGCGAGTTGCCCCATATAGCTCCAAAGCTGTGAGAAAGCTCGGTCTATATAACCGTCAGAACCTATATGACTGAATCGTGCGTCTACACTCCAGTGATCGCCGAATAGACCGGAAGACACCTTTATAGTCTCCCTGTTGGAGTTGAACGAACCATAGGAGGCCGACACCATAGCTGATCGCTCTGTAGCGGGATAGTCAGTCAGCATATTTATAGATGCACCGAAAGCACCTGCTCCATTGGTAGAGGTCCCGGCTCCACGCTGTATCTGGATATCGTTTAGTGAGGAAGCAAGGTCCGGCATGTTAACCCAATAGACGTTATGACTTTCACTATCGTTGATAGGGACACCGTTGGCAGTGATATTAATGCGGGAACCGTCAGTGCCGCGTACCCGAAGGCTACTATAGCCGATACCGGCTCCGGCATCACCGGTGGATATAATGGACGGGGTCATTTCAAGAAGAGAGGGGATATCCCGACCGTCGTTGCCTTTTGCTATTTCCTTGGCATTGACATTAGTGAAAGCCACAGGGGTCTTCACTCCGGCACGGTTTGCCGTCACTTCGACTGCATCAAGTGCAGTATATAGACTATCCAGGCTCTCTACGAGCGACGAAACTTCAGCATTATCAGCCGAAGCAGGGAGAGCTACCATGCACATTATGGCCGCACTCCATGAAAATGTCTTTTTCATGTTTTCAAATTTTTCTTACGCCGGTATGATCCGGGTCAAGTTCAGAGGGTTTGTTCTCAGCCTTTCGGCACCCCTAAATTGAATATTTCAGTGCATCCCTAAGATAACTATTAAGCAATAAGAAGCTCACCAAAAAGGTAAATATCTTCCGCAAAGAAGCATAAGAGTCCGCTAAATAGGTCACTCCTACGAATGCAAGTGCAAAATTAATAAAATTTTATGAAAAAGAGGAATCTATTTTTGAAAAAGATTCTTTGACAGTGAAGTTGTTTAAACGACTTCACTGTCTGTGGCGGAACTTTCCAAGTTAATTAGGGTAAGATAGTATGATTGCGGGAATCCGGTGATAGTGCAGACCGACGCCATGGAGGGAGCGCCTCGCGGTAACGACGGAAAGCAAGCGTGCGGAGACTATCTTCACGCTCTATATAGCTTGCGAGAGATATAGCGGCTGTATCTCCGACCGCCTCACCCGACCGCCGCAATACGCTTGCCAACTGACGGGCTTCAAAATAAGCACTGTCTATGTGATGGCGTATGGTGAAGGGAATAATACGTGAAGGGTATCGAATCCAAGCCGACTTTGCCACATGGAGCGCCTGGTCATGACGATCAGACTCTGCCAGCGACTCTGCCAGCCTGATCAAGGAAGCCCTCTGACCCGAAGCTTGAGAAGCCACATCCTCTCCGGGATATGGTGCCAAGTCAAGCCCGCCCCATTTCAACAACGGAAGAGCATTAAGGGCCTCATCAAGAAGCACTACAGAATCAGGGAAATTCGGCATAAGACGACGGGTAAACAATCCCTGACGACTATAGGGGAAGAAGCCAATATACTTGTTTTTCTGAAGATTCTGATGCCAATAGACAGGGCGAGGATAGCGAGATGCCGCATTGGTAGCCACTATATCTATCTCCGCAACCTCTCGGAGCCCAGCAAGCGAACCAGCTCCCTTACCTGGAATTGAAAGCATATCAAATACCCAGCTGTCGGTCGAGTCTTTTCCCATCAGGAGCCAACGGGTTTTGAAGGAAGGAGTGGCGCCCTCATCGGAATAAAGAGCACGCAGAGCCTCCAAAGCTGGAAGAGTGTCGGAAACAGCAGAGGGGAAACGCACTGTATTAAAATTACCAAGTGCAATGTCTCCTTCCTGTGCCATCATTCGCAAGCCATCGTAATCGTATCTCGGAATCATCAACTGGCAGACATACCAATCGCTACCAAGATAAGCATTGCAGACCACAGTGACATCGCAACGCACCCCCATCACTTCTTGCGCAAACCAAAGCGGGAATATATAGTTATCTCCATCGACAAAGAGAATTGCATCCTCATCAAGAGAATTAAGGAGATTTGAAGCATAGTCAAGAGTAGCAGTGCGGTAACTTCGATCATGATCGTTCCAGTTTTCTGCAAGCATCCATATAGGCACAGCGCAAACCGCACCCAGAGCCACTCCCCTTGTCCACTTAAGATGCATACTCCGGAAAATCAAAAGCATCCCGAATGCTATCCAAAGTGCGAAAATCCAAAAGCTACCCATAAAGGAATAGTCACGTTCACGAGGTTCGCCGGGCGACTGATTGAGATAAAATACAATGGCTATCCCCGTCATGAGGAAAAGAACCAATGAGACCCATGCCATACGCCGCATCCTTCCAGTAAGCAGCCCTTTCCTCGAGCCTCTGAAGAGCCATATTATTCCAACTATGCCAAGCAGGAATGGAATACCCCAATAGACATTACTTCCTTTATTATCTTCGCCAAGTTCAGAAGGAAGTTTAGATTGAGGACCCAGCATAAGGTCATCAAGAGGAGAAAGACCCGTGATGAAATTACCATGATCTATTTCTCCGGTAGATGGGACATCATTC
Organism: uncultured Sangeribacter sp.; assembly: GCA_964432215.1. Classification (GTDB taxonomy): domain Bacteria; phylum Bacteroidota; class Bacteroidia; order Bacteroidales; family Muribaculaceae; genus Lepagella. Next base: position 6,670 of record CAYSMP010000031.1, on the reverse strand, counting down.
TGACGACCGGAATAGTTCCACATCAAATAGCGCAAATACATATAACCGATCTGATAGACTCCCATATATGTCAATGATTGGAGATAGGAAGGACGAAGACCATACTTTATCAAGGGGACACCACCCCCATCTCGCATCGGCACAGGACGGCCAAGCGAGTCGAAAGCCTCTGATATACGCACTTGAACCATATTCGCGGAATCCATACCGGTCCAGTCGCGGTAGGCTGCAATGTCGCTTTGCGAAGATGCATAAATACGGGGAAGCCACATATTAAGTTCGGGGGTGAGGCGTGGCTCCGTACGCACTCCGGCCACGACATATCCAGGCTTATTATCTTGACTGGAAATTTTTTCGTTAGTGGCTTTATCAGCATCTGTCAGATAACGTGAACGGTTTGGTATGCGCCCACCCCTGACCATTGGGCGCCTGTCGCGCCCTTTATCATTGAGGGCATTCCAGGAATAATCACGAAGAGTATCCCCATTTTCGTTTATGGATATGCGCTCATGGCGCATAACGCGGCTATATGGCGTACGCCCATAGAAAAGAGGTGCCTTTCCATACTGCCTACGATCAAGATAATCGGCCAAGCGAAAGATATCGGAAGGATTGCCCTCATTGACAGGAGGATTTGCCCATCCACGAATCGGAATGAGAATATAGACTGAAAATCCCAACATCACAGCGGCTAAACACCAAAGGGAAGTAGAAGCGTCATTGCTACGCTTAGCTATAAGAACAGCACCCAGCACCACCACGGCAAGAGCAACACACCAAAAGACAATTGCTCCCGACCAATACGGCAGGCCCAAATAATTCACGGCAAAGAGATCAGTCCAACTGGCTAATGTTACGGATCCAGGCATCAGGCACTTTAAGATCAGCACAACTGCACCACAACCCACAAAAAAGGCTGCTATTATCCGAAGGAATCCAACTTTCTTTCTACTTCTCACACGGAATGCTATCACCATGGCAATAGCCGGGAGTGCAAGAAGATTGAGTTGATGTACACCCAATGACAACCCAATGACATACATGAGCACTATAATCCACCTACGACGGGCAGCGGGACTGAACGTAAATGCCCATTTAATTGACATCCATACTGTAAGAGCAGACAAAAACAGCGACATGGCATATACTTCGGCCTCAACAGCACTGTACCAGGCAGAATCAGACCAAGCGAAGCAGAGTGATCCGGACAATGAAGCTATGGAAATAGCTACGCAACGCCAACCTTTTTTCCAACTTGACGGCCATATCCAGCGCATCATGGAAATAGATATGGAGCAAAGGATCATGACAGAGAGTGCCGTAAAAACGCCTGCCATCATATTGACCACACGAACTTGCAGCTCGGGATCTGTAAAGAAACAGGAAACGAAGCGATGTGTCAGAGCCCAACCAGGATTACCGGGAGGGTGTCCAATCTCAAGACGCAGAGCCGTTAAGAGATATTCCGGACAGTCCCAGTATGAAGCGCCGGGATCGACCGTCAGCCAATAAACGACAAGAGAGGCGAGAAAGGCGAACCAAGGAGTTACCTTGAATGCATAATTTAACGCACGATTCAAAATACTCACTTCTAAATCATTATTTGGTGATACCTTTGTCGAGGAGACGTCGCTTCACCTGCATGCGGAGCCACGTAGGAGTTATGCCTATGAAGAATATAGCGAGGCGATTGATGAAGCCGTTGATATACTGTTTCCTTCCTTTAAGCATGGCCTTTACCGCCTTCTCCGCAAAACGATCGGGCTTCTCTACAGCTCCAATCCCCACAGCCAGGCGCATCAGATTATCGGGCAATCCGAAAAGTGAGGTCGCTATGCCACCGGGAGTTGCAACCGTGGCAGTAGCTCCATAATCCTTCAATTCATAGTGCAGTGAGCGGGTAAAAACACGTATGTAAGCTTTTGTAGATGCGTACATTGCAAGTCCGGGCATTGGCATCCAGCAAGACATAGACGACATATTGAGGATACGGCCACCACCGCGTTGCTTAAACCTTTGTGCAAAGAAAAGCGACAACATTGTAGTGGCACGCACATGAAGATCAATAAAACAGTTGATCTTTGCTTCCGTAGTATCTACGAGTTCACGAAAGCTGAATATACCGGCATTGTTAATGATAAAATCCGGATCAATACCACGGGTTGAGAGGAAAGCAGAGAGCATCGATACGGCTGCAGCATCGGTAAGATCAAGGGTATAGGGGACAGCCTTAACCCCATATTCATTCTCAACCGAAACAGCGGCATTACGCAATTCGGTGACAGTCACGCTTACCATCACGAGTGAACAGCCACGCCGCGCGAGGGCACGACAGAACTCAATGCCGATGCCGCCATCGGCACCAGTCACTACAGCCCATTTTCCTGTCAAATCCTTCATCACCGACTTTCAATTAACTATTGACTTACGACTTATGACTTATAACTCCTCATCCTTTTGACCTGATCTTCTCGATTTCCTTACGGATTTTTGGAGGAAGATCGGTAAGGGTACAATGGCACGCCATCTCGCGGCTATACATGCGAGCGATGCAATAGTTGATGTGTTCGCAGCCACAATGATGGCATGATTCACGGGCGAGGCGGTTGATGAAATCAGGTTCACGAAGCAATGCACGTCCCATCTGGACAAACTCAAATCCTTCTGAAAGCGCCTTGTCCATACTCTCGCCATCCACTACTCCACCTACATATATCAGAGGAAGCTTCAATTCAGCGCGAAATCTCTTAGCATCATCAAGGAAATAAAGCGGCTTAAACGGTTCTTTTGGGATCATATATTTCCCTACCATGCGCACACCATATTTGAGCCACCACTGCTTCATATAGTAGGTCATACTATATATGGGCATCTCACCACGCATCACATACATTGGAGCCTTACTCACAAACCCCCCACTCAAGACGATGGCATGAACTCCCTGACGTTCGATTTCCTTTGCCACAGTAATGCAGTCGTCTATCTCAAGACCACCCTTGAACCCATCGCGCATATTGGTCTTCACAATCACACCCATATCGCTGCCGGCAGCTTTCATCACTTCTTCCAGACACATGCGCATGAAACGCATCCTGGAGTCAAGATTTCCACCAAATTCATCGCGTCTATGGTTGGTGTAGGGCGAAAGGAACTGTGATATAAGGTAGCCATGACCGGCATGCACTTCAACGCAGTCGAATCCTGCATCACGGGCCGTACGGACTGCATCGCCGAAATCACGTGCCATTTGTTGGAGTTCATCTTTACGCAAACCACGCACTATTGTTGGTGAATATAGGTTGAAACCGGTAGATGCTCCTACAGGAATGCCTCCCGCTGTCTTGATATGAGTCATATTGCCGCAATGTCCAATCTGGATGGAAGCCTTCGCACCACGCTCATGAATGCCATCGGTAATCTCGCGCAAAGCCCCAACGATCTCGGGGCGTAGCCATAACTGCGTCTCAAACGAAAGTGCAGAGCGGTTGATACCCGCATATGCAAGGGTGGTCATTCCCACCCCTCCTTCTGCCACACTCCAATGATAGTCGCGCAGCATATCAGTTGGATTATTGTCTTTTCCCATTCCTTCGAAGGCCGCGCTGCGTATTGAACGGTTGCGAAGCTCTACCGGGCCTATCTTTCCGGGTGTGAAGAGTCTTTCGAGTGAGGTCACCATATGAATGGAATTATGTATTTTCTATTGAGTTTAGTGAATTCATCGCCAAATTCCTGTACATAACGGTCGTGAAGAGACCGAGCACGTGGGGCAAGATTGGAAAATGTCCAAAGAGCGAAAATTACTCCTGGAAGAGACCACGTCAATACTGCATAGCCAACCCATTCGGTAAATTCGCCGAAATAGTTGGCGGAAGTCACATAACGGAACATACCACCTTTCGGGATGTAATGGCGGCGGTCTCCGGGTCTACGAAGATGGCGGATAATATGGTCGGAATGGAGATTGATAGCCATTCCAGTAAAGAATATCAAAGTGCCAATAATGAACTTTGGAGTCAAAAGCCACGATGATGGATACTCATAGACAGGTGACACATAGAAAAGCCATCCACCGATGAGATACGCATTTACGACATTAAATATACATCCCATCAATATTATGGAGAGTGGCATCCTGCTCTTCCCTTTTATCAGAAGCGGGAAGATAAACGACCGCTGGAAATAATGGAGCATGAAGAGGGAAGCCATGGCGATCAGAGCAGTCTCACCTCGACGATCGGAACAAGCCCATAGGATAGCCATACAGATGAAGACTGGAGCCTCCATCACAATCCAACCCAGACGGTTGCCTAAAGAGGGCCCCCATTTGGGGGTATAGAACATGCCGTAGCCCGGCGTAATGAAGCGAAGTCCCACAAAGACCATGACTGCAAGGGCAATCATGATGTATTCGACTGTGCGGAACACTATAGGGTCGAAAATTGCGTTCATGAATATATAGACATACATTGACGAGTCTTTTTTTACTAAAAAGGCTCTCCAGTCAATAATCAAGTGCAAATTTACTAAATTAACGCGACATTTGCAAAATGAAGACCCATAAACTGACAAACAGACTAATAATTAGTATAAACGGCTACCTACCAGAACGTCTGGTCATACTTATTATTGCCTTGACAATCGGCATGGCAAGCCCGATCTGCATCAAAGCAGAAGAACCTGCTTTCAGACCCACCAACGCACAGAAAGGAGTACGCACATCTACCGATGTAATTGCTGTCGCACTCCCCGCTACGACTCTTGCAGTGACACTGATAGAGCGCGACTGGGAGGGACTCAAGGAGGGTGCTCTCTCGGCCGCCGTCACTGCAGGAGTGACACTCGGACTTAAATATATTGTCAAGGAGAATCGTCCTGACTTCAGCAACCAACATTCATTTCCTTCCGGACATTCAGCAGTGACATTCGCCTCAGCCACCTATATCGGGCGACGCTATGGATGGAAGTGGAGTATTCCGGCGTATGCTCTTTCTACCTATACGGCATGGGGGCGGGTATATGGGAAGAAACACCATTGGTGGGATGTTGTAGCCGGGGCAGCAATCGGAGCTGCCAGCTCAATGATATTCACTCATCCATATATGCAGAAACATGAAGCGGCGCTCGTGCCCGCGATTAGCGAGACGAGCGCCGGGGTTGCCATGTCTTTTTCTTTCTAATCCAGGGATTTTAGGGCTCACACCTTAAACACTATATTGATGAAGCATGGATTAATCTTCGGAAATGATGGTGCGGTAGTCGGCGAGGAAGGCAAATAGCTGGCGGAGACCTATGGCGGTACCGGTAAGGAATCCGACCAAGACACCCAGCCTGAAATAGAGATTATCCATCGACCATGCTATGGCACCAATGAGGGCCAAGACTATCGGAAGGAGAACAGCGATAAACTGCAGATGGCGTTTACGGTAAAAAAGAGCCTTGCGGATCACTTCCGACACTGGCATCGCAACTATGTCCATACTTCGGATTCCCTGATAAAGCCAGCGGTCCATGATGGAGGCTATCAAAGCGTAAACAGCAAAAGACACTCCGACAGCAATCCTGAGCCTATGATTATCAGGAAACATACTGGGATTGAATATCCATGTGAAACTCAAGAGAATCAATGTGAGGCCAAGATTTGAGAACCTACGGTATCGCTCTGCGAGATTTTCGAGTGCAGTGCGACGTTTGCCATTGATGATGCTGTCAAATGAATTTGATTCACGCCGGATCGCTACATTGGCCTCCTGCCAGTCTTTTCTGAGATTGTCCATATTTTAAAGATTATTGATTGATTAAATAGTAATGCATACATAATTCATAGTGCATAATTATTAGTCGATTGCCTCCAAATGAAAAATACTACGCTCCGGTGAATTATGCATTATACATTGTTTTGAGTTTTTCCTTGGCACGGTGAAGACGAGTGGCAACATTGTTGCGCTTAATTCCAATAGTGTCTGCGATCTCATCGTAGGAGTATTCGTCAAGCCACATCATTACGATGGCTTTGTCAATTGGCCCGAGAGTTGCGATACATTCGTAAAGATACTTTACTGATTCCTTTCTTTCCTGCGATTGGTCAGGGACGAGGATCACTTCGTCAAGTGAAGTCTGCGGAGGCTGCTTACTTCGTATGCGGAGGGTAGATACACATGTGTTGAGCGCAATGCGATAGACCCATGTGCGCATGGAGGAATCAGCACGGAATGCGGGTAGCCCACGCCATATATTGACAAGCACATCCTGATATAGATCCTCAATATCCTGAGATGTATGAGCATATCCGAGGCATATGCGACGTATCATAGCATCGTGGATATGGATACAATCTGTAAAGCGGACTTCGAGAGAGTTCCGGGCTGTGCCAACCCCTAAAGATTCAGCCACCATCAGGGCGAATTCCTTAAACCGTCTAAGTAGAGAGACTTCTGTATGTTGTAGAGAAATTGTCATGTACTTATTGATTGATTCGCTTTATTAGTCGCAAAAAATAATACAATAGTTACACATGTGCAAAAAAAAGCGGATCCAAATGGAATCCGCAAAAATAGAGAATTAATGAATGAATGACGAGGTGGGCGAAGATGGATTCGAACCACCGAAGGTATTAACCAGCAGATTTACAGTCTGCCCCATTTGGCCACTCTGGTATTCGCCCGATGAA
>CAYSMP010000030.1:0-29588 GCA_964432215.1 uncultured Sangeribacter sp. | reverse complement strand
TGATGGAGTTCTGGGCGAGTATGGCAGCCGGACCGCCGATAGAGCCGAGATAGAAGCCACCGTGCTTCTTGCAGGCATCAGTGACCTGCTGAGAGCGGTTGCCCTTGGCAATCATTATCATTGAGCCTCCGGCAGCCTGGAACTGATCTACATACGAGTCCATACGTCCGGCTGTAGTAGGTCCGAACGAACCTGAGGGCATTCCTTCAGGCTTCTTTGCAGGACCTGCATAATAGATAGGATGCTCTTTCAGATAGTCGGGCATCGGTTCGCCGGCATCCAGACGCTCCTTTATCTTTGCGTGAGCGATGTCGCGGCCTACTATAATGGTTCCCTTAAGTGAGAGGCGTGTGGAAACAGGATATTTGTTGAGATCGGCAAGCACCTCTTCCATCGGACGGTTGAGGTCGATTTCAATCACTTCCCCTTCACCGGCCTGGCGAAGTTCAACCGGAATAAGTTCTCCCGGATTCTCGTCGAGTTTCTCAATCCAAAGACCATCCTTGTTGATCTTAGCCTTCACATTGCGGTCGGCAGAGCAGCTGACGCCCATGCCTACGGGGCAGGATGCACCATGACGCGGAAGACGGATCACACGCACGTCGTGGGCAAAATACTTGCCACCAAACTGAGCACCGAGACCGATATTATGTGCAGCCTCAAGAAGCTCCTTTTCAAGCTCAACGTCGCGGAATGCACGTCCATATTCATTGCCTGTAGTCGGAAGATTATCGAAGTATTTCACAGAAGCCTTCTTCACAACCTCAAGATTCTTTTCTGCGCTTGTGCCGCCGATGACAAATGCAATATGATAAGGAGGACATGCTGCAGTGCCGAGAGTCTTCATCTTCTCAATGAGGAATGGCACGAGAGTCTTCTTGTTGAGTATCGCCTTTGTTTCCTGGTAAAGATAAGTCTTATTGGCAGAGCCCCCTCCCTTGGCTACGAAAAGGAATTTGTATTCATTTCCTTCAGTAGCGTGGATGTCGATTTGCGCAGGAAGGTTGCAGCCTGTATTGACCTCATCATACATCGTGAGGGGAGCATTCTGCGAATAGCGCAGGTTGTTTTCGGTATAAGTCTTGTAGACACCGAGTGAGATCTTCTCCTCATCGTCGCAACCGGTCCAAACTTGCTGACCCTTATATGCGGCGCAGATGGAAGTGCCGGTGTCCTGGCAGAAGGGAAGCACTCCCTTGGCAGCGATTTCAGCGTTGCGGAGCATAGTGAGTGCTACAAACTTATCGTTTTCAGAAGCTTCGGGATCGTGAAGGATCTTAGCTACCATCTCATTATGTTCACGGCGGAGCATAAATGAGCAGTCGTGGGAAGCGACATTAGCGATAATAGTCAGAGCCTCGGGATCTACTACGAGCATCTCGTGGCCGTTCCAGTCCTCAGTTTTGACGTAGTCTTTGGTGATGAGCTTGTATTCCGTAGTGTCAGGACCAAGCTCAAAAGGCTTTTGATAATGGAAGGGTTTTGTTGCCATTGTTATTATTGATTATTTTGAATGATATTCGCGAGGAATAAAGATATTTTGAGTCTGTTTACCGTGTTGACATAGATCCTATTTCGAGCAAAGCGCCGGTCACAGGATCGAACACCGCAAACGATGGCTCTTTCTTATCCGTGAAAAGAGCCGGATCAAGCCCGAAAGTCATGCCCATCTGAGCCATCTGAATTTCCTTTTCGAAGAGGGTCTTTCCAAGTGTTGATATGGTGACCTGGGCACTGCCCGGTATACTATACACCACAGCGTTTTTAGGAAGCTTTTTGGGTTCACCTTTGGCATCAGTAGGAACGGAAGCTTCATTTATGGTCTCTATCTGTATGTAGACAGGATCGCCAGACAGGTCATCGGCATCTACAAAACCGGCAAAATCTGACAATCGAAACAGAATCTGCTTTGAATCCCCCTCGGGTATATAGGTAAATTTTCTGGTGACGTATTCCGTAGTGACCACCCCGGTGAAAGCCGCATTTAAAGCTGCTTCCTGCTCTCCAAGGGATGCCAGCATAAGCTCCATCTGCTTGCCATCGGCAGGCATTGCATCAGCAGTTCCCCTGGTCAGGGCAAGCTTCGACTCTCTCACCTCCATAAGTGACTCGGCAAGGAGCTGAGCTTGCTTGGCAGATGACTTGGAGGCTATAAAATCTTCATCGACAAATTCAAGATACTCATTACCCGTAGGCCACTTCACACTTTTAGGAGCAGCCGGACGGTCAGGTACCGGAGGAGCCGGCACCTCTTTATTGATAGCCAGGAGCATTCCGTTAGGGTCTACTGTGATTGAGGTCAACGCACCTGGCCGCAACTGCATCAGATACTGCGTTCCGGAATCTGACACTCCATAAGGACGCACTTTTACCTCAGATATCTGCCACTTCTCATAGTCTTCCGACACCCCCTTCTCGGCACCTATGGATTTTTTTGCATACAGATAGAATGGCCCTTTCTTGGCCACCTGATGTGTAGCTGTCACTTCTACTTCAAGAGCAGTCGTAGGAAGTGAATACACCAGTCCGTATTCGTTGCTCTTTTCAGCTGTAAGCACTTTGGTAGTCTGTCCCGATCCAAGAGCAACTGTCAGAAGGCATGCTAATGCTGATATTGTCTTTTTCATAAATTTCTTGTTTTGAATGTTGTTACACCTTTCGGTCTACCACCGCCTTTATGGCCCGTCCGAGCCTGTCGGCTATATCAGAAGCTACCACTCCGTATTCACCTATCTCTTCCGAGGCAATATCTCCTGCCAAGCCATGTATATAGACCCCGAGAGTTGCGGCATTTTCAGGTTGTAGTCCCTGGGCAAGGAATCCTGCAATCACTCCCGTAAGCACATCCCCGGCTCCTGCAGTAGCCATGCCGGCGTTGCCTGTAGAATTGAAATAGACATTTCCGGTGGGACGCACTATCATTGTAAAATGGCTTTTTAGCACTATGACAATGTTATATAGCTGAGCCACTTCTATGGCCTTCTTAAGCCTCTGCTCAGACGATGTCTGCTCGCCAAAGAGTCGGTCGAATTCCCCTATATGAGGCGTTATGACGCTGCAGGGTGGTATCATCGAGAGAAGAGCCGGTCTCTTCACAATGCAATTCAGAGCATCCGCATCAAGCACCAATGGCGACCGACAGGTCTTCAACAATGATTCGAGCGCGTTGACGGTAAGGTCGTTGGTGCCAATGCCGGGGCCTACAGCGACCGCCTGATGGGTATGGTGAAGGCTCATATCGCTGATGACACGTTCGTTTCGGTCTGGCTCGAACATTGCTTCCGGAACGGCCGTCTGCAGGATTGTAAGCCCTGTGCGGGGTGCATGGACAGTAGCAAGACCTGCTCCACACTTCAAAGCTGCTTTTCCACTCAAGACAGCAGCCCCCATCATACCCATGCTTCCGGCAAACAGCATTACGGAGCCGTAATCACGCTTTGCGCTGAATGGATTGCGGGAGCGAAGGAGCTTCCTTATGGTGCGGCTCTCAATAAGCAGCCAGCTCGACTTCTTGCTCTTAAGAGCATTACGGTCGAGTCCGATATCAAGGATTATCCGGTCACCGAGGATAGGTGCATGCTCAGGGAAGAAAAACGACAACTTAGGAAACTGGAAGGTCAGCGTAAGATTGGCGTGCACCATATCATGAAATCGGGCATTGGCATTCCATTCTCCTGCAAGGCCCGATGGTATATCTATACTGATTACATAAGCCCCGGAGTCATTGATTAGGCGCGCTACGGCGGCGAATCCTCCCGAAAGAGGGTCGCGGAGCCCGACACCAAAGAGGCCGTCAATAATTACATCCTCCCGACTTAATTGCGGAGGAATGAAGGTAGTCGTGACTTCTGTAAACTTTACTTTCTCAGAGGCCTCGAAGAGTTTCTTCTTTTGTGCCTCACACTCCTCAGAGAGTTGCCCTCTTACATTGAAGAGGAACACTTCCACATTGGCATAGCCAAGCTCAGCAAGGATCCTCGCTACTGCAAGCGCGTCACCTCCGTTATTGCCCGGACCGGCCACCACCACAATACGACGGCTCGGAAGAAAGCGGGCACTGACTTCCTTCGCTACGGCATTGGCAGCTCTCTCCATCAGGGTGAGGGAGTCGATGCCCTGCGCCTCACAAGTGGCTGCATCAAGGTCTTTTATGTCTTTGGAACTGAAAATTTTCATAACTATTCTTCAGGCCATTAAAATTCAATATTGATAAATTAGCTTTTCCGACTACAAATTTAGCCAAAAAAGCCGATTTTTCCAAAAAGGATAGTGCAAGATTCAAAAATATTAATTAAATTTGCACACTATTATTAGATAACCTTGTATCAGATGCACCGAAAGGAGCGCCTGATGCTATTAAATGTTTTAGGTAAAATGGTAGATTATAAGAAACTTGGTCTTGTCAACACTCGCGAGATGTTTGCTAAGGCCGTACACGGAGGCTATGCAATCCCCGCCTTCAACTTCAACAACATGGAGCAGCTCCAGGCCATCATCAAAGCTGCCGCAGAGACAAAGAGCCCGGTAATCCTTCAGGTATCAAAGGGTGCACGCAACTATGCAAACCCCGTACTTCTTCGCTACATGGCTCAGGGCGCTGTAGAATACGCAAAGAGCCTCGGCTGGGAAAAGCCTGAAATCGTGCTCCACCTCGATCACGGCGACACTTTCGAGACCTGCAAAGACTGCATCGACAACGGTTTCTCTTCCGTAATGATCGACGGTAGCCACCTCAGCTTCGAAGACAACTGCGAGCTCACAAAGAAAGTTGTAGACTACGCTCATCAGTTTGACGTGACTGTTGAAGGAGAGCTCGGTGTACTTGCCGGTGTAGAAGACGAAGTAAGCTCCGACCATCACACATACACTGACCCTGAAGAAGTAATCGAATTCGTTGCACGCACTCAGTGCGATAGCCTCGCTATCTCTATCGGTACTTCACACGGTGCTTACAAGTTCACTCCCGAGCAGTGCACACGCGACCCGAAGACCGGCCGCCTCGTGCCTCCTCCATTGGCATTCAACGTGCTCGAGGCTGTTGAAGCTAAGCTTCCCGACTTCCCCATCGTGCTTCACGGCTCAAGCTCTGTTCCCCAGGAATATGTTGACATCATCAACGAGAATGGTGGCAAGCTTCCCGATGCAATTGGTATCCCTGAAGAGGAACTCCGCAAAGCTGCTAAGATGGACGTCTGCAAGATCAACATCGACTCAGACAGCCGTCTCGCTATGACTGCAGCAGTCCGCAAGGTCCTCAATGAGAAGCCGGGTGAATTCGATCCCCGCAAATACCTCGGCCCGGCCCGTGACGAAATGGAGAAGCTCTACAAAGAGAAAATCGTCAACGTACTTGGCTCCAACGGTAAAGCTGAGTAATTCTAAAAGAATAATCCTATAATAATAAAAAGGTCCGTCTCACAAGAGACGGCCTTTTTTATTTGTCTAATCATCCTCCATCTTATACCCAACAACCCCACAACTCCACAACTCCACAACCTCACAACCTCACAACTCCACAACCTAACAACTTCACAACCTAACACCCCCTCTCACCAAGTCTTCTTAAAAGAATAGACCAATGTTTTTTCATCCGACTCCAGGCGAAGCACCATCTCTGATCCTTTCAAGCTCTGGACTTCAAAAGTTATTATATTTTCATTTTTAGGGAAATACAGCCAGTCGGGAGCCATATACATATAGCTGCCTGAAGGAGTAGGCTCAGACTGAAACTTAAGAGTCAGCACATTGTCATTATGTATAAAATTGCCAAATTTCGTCACTGTCGTATAGGGAGGATCTACATATCCGACCACTCTCACTATTTCATTTTGAAAACTGAATACAGTCTCCTCTCCCGGTTCAATCGGAATGCCGTCTTCGGACATTGCCACAAGCGACCACGAGCCGAAAATCGGCCCTATGTATCCGTTATACTGTGTACATCCACACAAAAGTATAAAAGCGGGTAATATTATGGCAAATTTGAAAATCTTCATCTTGCAGATATAAAGGTAATTTAACACCAACAATCACTCCTATTGAAGTTGTTTCGACTTATTTTATTAAGATTTCGTCAGGTTTCCGAGCAGATTTTTCTTCATGAAGAAGGAGCGATGCGGGCATCGTGACTGATGAATGAAGGGAAATATGCCGAATTGAAAATCGGCGAGTTTCCTTAAGAAACTACGATGACGAGCCAAAAGATGGCGGAAGATTAATAAAAAGAATCTTTTCTTTCATATTATTTTAGTTAATTTCATATTCGTAAATAAGTCGAAACAACTTCATTATCTGAAATTGAAATCCCCGTTATAGACAATTTGAATCTGGGTACCGAAATTGTCACCGCGCAGATCACCCTTGTCAAAGGCCATTTTCAAGCCTAATTCAAATCCCGGCAATTTTCTTATAGGATTTATCCTTCCCTCTATAAGGGCCGATGTCGAGTGCAGCTTCTTGAAGGCAGGAATCCATCCTGATCCTCCAGCCACTGCATGCCCCACCATCACACGATAGCTTATAATACTGCTTGGATGCCCCTCTACAGCGGCATGAAAACCTCGCGCCCTGTTGTGTAGGTAGCTTATCATCCCGTTACGGTTATAGATAGGAGCCAGAAGGAATGGTGTGCCTATGCTCATGCCGTAGTTTGTATAGGCACCATAGAAACCGTTGTTGTAGTAGTCGTCGCTTCCACTTGCATGCCCTGTCATAGCACTTTCCGGATTGTCTGCCGGAGCATAGTGTATAGGACCCGCTTGATTGGTGAAATCAAGATATTCCACTACGGCCTTTGTGACGGCTCCACGCCGTGCAAAATCATATTGTACTCCCCAAAGGCCATCCCAGCCATTCATACGCCCTATCCCTGAGCCATCTTCCCAAGGCCATTCAAAATAGGCATTCAGCATCGATCCGTCACGCAACCTGTAAGTTGCCTTTAGATCCCACGACCCAAGATGACTCCCCTCATAGTAAGCCTCTCCCCCTTCCCGTGGACAAAATGCCTGTAGAAGATCCTTAATATGGAAGCCTCTCTCATCAGTGGATACCAACCGTCCTTTAGAATATGTATAAGTAGTACCCCCGAAAAAAGCTGCCGCCTGCATCCCTACTGTCACATGGAAGCGTTTTTCGGGATTAGTCCGGAAATAGCAACGTTTATAATTATACCATAAATCCAGACCCTCTACCCCTAAATAATGGCAAAACTCACGCTTCTTAAACTCAGAATCCATCATTGTGCCATACATCAACTCTCCGTTGATCTGCACCCATCCATTAGTGAAAGGTATGTCCACATAGTCTATAAATCCCAAGGCCAAGCCCGGTATTGGAGCGGCGTTGCTGCTTCTGGTAAGATCGCCGCTTGAGAGCACATCGTCGACAATCCATGATTTCTGATTCTTCATACCAATCGACAGGAAAGCCGCACGATACTTCAATTCCCCATAAAGTTGTGTAATTCTGAAGGCGTTTCTTCCTACAGCGTTAGTTTCCCAGGCATTCTTATCCTCATTCCAATGCGCATAGTCGGTCTTTGATCCTATACCGGCAAGATATCCTGCTCCGACACTCCAATCAAAGCGTTTGCTCATATCTAAATCCTTATGCAGACCTGCTTCCTGCCATATTCCATTACCCTCTACATAGCGTCCATAATTCATGGATCCGAGCATATATGGAGAAAGCGACTGCGAGGAGGCCTGAGCCGTCACGGAAACCTGATATTCCATATGAACATCTGCCGATACCGTCATACCACCGCTTAAGAAAAGCAGCGAAACGACGGCAATCCTCCAAAAGATGGTGTTCATAGTGGACATCATTCTAATTACTGTTATGTACTAATTATTATAACGCACAGTAAGCGGTCTTTATTTTCTGCAGATGTCATTAATGATCTCACCGGCGATTGTCATTCCAAAAATCGCTGTGATATGACATAGACTGCCGTTGATGCGCGCTTTGTATTCACATGTTTCATCCGTTGTGCCTCTGTTTTCGAGGAGTTCATCGGAATAGACACAAAGGAATTTTTTTGAAGGATAAGTCTTGTCTTTCTTAAACTTCTGCCGGAGTGCCCTGGCAAGAGGACACCCTTTCACACTCCAGAACTCACCAACCTTTATCCTTTGAGGATCCATTTTCAAAGCGGCCCCCATGCTGCTGAAAAACTTACGTCCGCTTCTCGTGGCGTTAAGAATGAGAAGAGCCTTGTCTTTAAGCGAATCTATAGCATCGACGATATAGTCATAGTTGGATAGATCAATGAAGGGTGCCGTTGTAGCGTCATAGAAAAGAGTCAGAATCTCCACGTCGGCCTCAGGATTGATGTCAAGAAGCCTGTTCTTGGCAGCCTCAGTTTTTATATCTCCTACTGTAGAAGAAGTAGCAGGCATTTGCCGGTTGATGTTGGTAAGAGCTACCCGGTCGGAATCAACAAGTGTGATGTGCCTTACCCCTGTTCTGACCAGACTTTCTGCTACCCAACTTCCTACACCCCCTATTCCGAACACAATAACCCTGACCTCGGAGATGCGCTCCATTGCCTCGTCGCCCACAAGAAGGGCTGTTCGGTCGAAAGCAGAGCCAGCCATAGACATTAATTGATTAATGACACAATGGCGTCAATGACTCGGTCAGCATCTTTATCTGTCACATAAGGCCCGGATGGCAGACAGATACCACGGCGGAAAAGACTTTCAGCAACCCCATTGGTGTAGGATGGAAAGCCGGAGAAGACTGGCTGGCGGTGCATAGGTTTCCAAAGAGGACGAGATTCTATTCCCAATTGAGCCAAACCGAGGCGAAGAGCTTCCACATTTGCGTTAGGTTCGCAGTCGGTGTGTATTGAATTTCCTTGTCCGGTTACTCCTCCTGCACCCCCTACAGTTGACGTGATCGGAGTAGAATAAGCAAGCTCTTCACCCCGTATGCTCAGGTCAGGGTCAATAAGAGCTGTGCAGAGCCAAAAATTACTGTCAAACTTGGCATCCGGATTCTCATGCAGTTCAATACCTCTTATATCCTTAAAGTGCTCGCGATAATATTGCTGGCGGTGGCGATGATGGGCGATATATTCTTCTGCCACAATCATCTGTCCGCGTCCAATTCCGGCGGATATATTGCTCATACGGTAATTATATCCTATATCCTCGTGCTGGTAGTAAGCATATCCGAGGCGTGCCTGAGTTGCATAATACATTGTCTTCTTTGCAGCTTGCTCATCAGGGCATACCAATGCACCTCCACCGGAAGTGGTAATCATCTTGTTTCCGTTGAATGAAAGCACACCATACTGTCCGAAAGTTCCGCATCTGCGTCCGGCGAAAGATGAGCCGAAGGCCTCAGCTGCATCTTCAAGCACAGGGATTTCCCACTTGGTCGCTATCTCAAGTATACGGTCATATTTCACGGGCATACCATAAAGACATACTACTATTATGGCCTTTGGCTTACGTCCGGTAGTCTTGATTCTCTCCGCAATGGCATGGTCAAGAAGCTCCGGATCAATGTTCCAGGTGTCTCTTTCAGAATCTACCATTACTGGAATAGCCCCGACATATCTGACAGGATTTACTGAGGCACTGAATGTCATCGACTGCACCATCACCTCGTCTCCCTCTCCTACTCCGAGTCCGAGAAGTCCGAGATGCAACGCAGCAGTTCCTGATGCCAATGCCACCACATGCTTTTCATGACCGAGGAACTTCTCAAGATCCTCCTCAAATCCTTTTACATTTGGTCCGAGCGGTACGACCCATTCTCCGTCGAAGGCCTCCTGAATAAAACGCATCTCATGGCCCGACATCTTGCACATCCTAAGAAGTATCCTGTTGTCCATCTCTCAGATACTATTTTTTTCTTTAATGACTGAAAGAAACATATCAAGATGCTCTTTTTTTGCTGGTTTTTCTGCTATGAGGGTTTTATTGCTTTTCAGACGATGCAGGTCGCTGCCTACAACATCTATATATCCATTTTTAAGCAACCATATGCTCTTCTTCCTTGAAGTCTCACCATAACCTCCTACAAGCGACACATAATTGAGCTGCATCTTCACGCCCTTGTCTCTTAGTTTCTTATAGTCGGCCTCATTCATATAGGTATATCTTTCCGGATGAGCAAGCAGAGGATAATAGCCGGACTTCATTATGGAATCAATAATTCGGTCGAACCCCATAGGAGCCGAGAAATAAGAAGTCTCAACGAGTAGATGATCGGCATGCTCCCCTATCGGAAGAACATCGCCGGCTGCCAACCTCTCTTCAAAGAGGGAGTCAAGCATATTTTCAGCAGCCAGACGCAACTTTACCCTGCCATTCCAGGCTGCCTGCAATTCCTCAAAGCGAGCTCGCAGCTTGTCGGTGGAATTGGGATAATCTTCCATTATGTGGGGAGTGAGCCAAAGGGTATCTACCCCTTTGGCATCGAAGTGCCTTAGCACCTCCAGAGAATCATCAAGAGTCTTTATGCCGTCGTCTACACCCGGAAGCACATGAGAATGCCAATCCGTGAGGCCCGACATCATGCCGCTGTCTTCAAGAGAAGCAACCTTTTGCTTGAAAAACCACATAATGCCCCGTAGATTATTTCTTAAAGAGAATAGCGGCTGAAGTCAGAAGCGAAGCTACTGAGATCCAGAAGCTGACATTGGTCACGCTGTTACCATTGGCCGTGGTCTGACGCTTGCGGATATCATTCGGCTCAACGTAGATGACATCCCCTTGTTTTAGATAATATGCCGGTGATTTGAGCATTCCCTGGGCATCAGTGATATCCACTATATACGTCTGCACCTTATCGCCTTCCCTACGTACCACCTTAATATTCTCGCGCTGACCCTGCACATTCAAATCGCCGGCCAAAGAGATTCCCTCCAGAATGGTGATGACATCCGTATTAAGATCATATCTTCCGGGGCTTCTCACCTCTCCGAGTACTGAGAAACCAATATTCATGAATTCCACAGTTACAATAGGGTCTTTGATAAGGCCTCGCCCCATAATTTCCCCTTTGATGAAAGCAGCAAGTTCGTTGCGGGTCATACCCTCTACTTTGATCTTGCCGAGCACCGGATAGTCGATGGTGCCGTCCGGAGCAACGGTAAATCCGCTGATACCATCGCTGTATGCCACGCCGTAATCCCTCATTTCAGAGCCTGTACCGCTGAATGACGACCTCTGTTGTGTGGAATTGGTGGAAATCTGCAAATTAAACATTTTGGCGAGCGCCGGATCCTTGCAGGTGACGGTTATGGAGAGTTTGTCGTAAGGTTGCACCCTGATGGCCTTTGACTCGGCTGCCGCTATCTCCAGGATTTCTGCATCCTGGGTGCCTTGCATGTAGGCGATGTTTTTAGGTGTGGCACACCCCGATGCGAGGCAAGCCAAAACGAGCGCAGAAAATGCGCTCTTGAATATTGACTTTATATTCATCTTATAATTTTACAGAAATATAGGATTAATCATAGAGAGAAGTGTGGAGTCTTGCTTCCTTTCTGCGTATAGCACGTGTGATCATAACGTTTCCGCAAAGCCAGAGAAGGACATCCCCGACAAGAAGCAATGTAGCTGAGACGTATGGGGAGAGCGAAACGTTGACCAGCATGAAGATCACGGCAGAGAGGAGAATGGCACACAGCGAGGCCCTTTGGTTAAGCCCAAGGGCAAGGAGCTTATGATGTATGTGGCATCTGTCAGGCAGGAAAGGATTCCGGTGTTGACGTATGCGATGGAAGTATACGCGTACTACGTCGAACGCAGGGATAATAAGCGGCGAAAATGCCAGCACTATCACATTATAGTCTTTAGTCACCTCAGGAGCGTCGATATTAGTCACAGTCAAAGCTATAAAGGAGAGAAGCATTCCGACAGTCAGTGCACCTGTATCCCCCATGAAGATTTTCTTCCTTTTCTTGGGATTGCCAAAGACATTATAATAGAAAAACGGCACGAGTGTGCCAAGCTGAGCCACTACAAGAAGTGCAAATATCCATTCCCCGGCCAGGGTGAGGACGACCCCATAGAATATCAAGGCTATACCGCTCAGGCCGGAAGCAAGGCCATCGATACCATCGATGAGATTTATGGCATTCACTAAGTAGACTACAATGAATCCTGAAATACACCATCCTATCCACGACGGAATCTCCTCAATCCAAAGCATACCACCCATATCATGGATATATGTCCCTGATGCGCATATGAATACTGCACACAGTATCTGACACACGAACTTAGCCTTATAGCGGACACCTATCAGGTCGTCGGCAATGCCAACCAGGAAAATTAGCATTTCCGCACAGAACAGATACAATATCGACTGGCTGCAATTCTGGAATATCAATGTAGAGTCTGACCAGCCACAACTCATATTGACAGCCAGAACAAGACAGATGGAGAAAATTATAGCTGGCAAAAAGGCAATACCTCCAAGTCGGGGCACAACACCTTTGTGAATCTTACGCTCATCTACTTCATCAAAGAGTTTCTTGCTGAATGCGATGAGCAAAATCTGAGGTATGATGATTCCAGTGAGCACAAGTGCCACACAGAATACCGCCATGTCGGTATATATCCAGTATGATGATTCCATACGTGTTATTGTAAGTGCTTTAAATCTTATGAAGCCCGGCTCCGGCTGTTCGGAGGGGTGTGTAATGATGCAAAGTTAGTTAAAAAAATTAACAAATGCAACTATTTCAGACACTTATTTTGTATTTCTCCTCCTGCTGCTGGCATTATGTCATAGCATTCCTTTAGGGTTCAATCACTTGCGGAGAGAGTCAAAATAATAATCGAGAATGTCTTTTGCCGCTGTAAACGACGACTGCTCATTATTGAGCACACGCAGTTCCTTCTGTTCAAGTAGTTCTTTTAGACCGGGTGTATGATAGAAACGGCTGCGGAGTTGCTCCTCTATAGTCTCTGTCATCCAGTAGCGCGACTGCTCGTTGCGCTTCCGCTCGAAATATCCTGTCTCTTCTACATACTTGAAGTAGCGGTCGATCATGTCCCACACCTTATCAATGTCATAGCCGTAGTAGCCGCTGTAGGTCACGACCTCCGGCACCCATTTGCTGGGTGTAGGAGGAAATAGCATCAATGCCGTACGGAATTGCTGGGCTGCAAGTTTGCAGCGGTCTACGTTGTCACCGTCACATTTGTTGATTGCTATTCCATCGGCCATCTCCATAATGCCGCGCTTTATGCCCTGGAGTTCATCGCCCGTACCGGCTACCTGGATAAGAAGAAAGAAATCTACCATGGAGTGTACCGCAGTCTCGCTCTGTCCTACTCCAACGGTCTCTACAAAGATTCGGTCATATCCGGCTGCTTCACACAGTACGATTGTCTCACGTGTCTTGCGGGCTACCCCTCCCAACGAACCGCCGGAAGGAGAAGGACGTATGAATGCATCCTTTTCAAGAGAAAGCTTCTCCATCCTGGTCTTGTCGCCTAATATACTGCCACGTGTACGTTCACTGCTCGGGTCGATGGCAAGCACAGCCAGCTTATGGCCTTGGCGTATGACGTGAGTTCCGAACTCGTCGATTGAAGTCGACTTTCCTGCCCCCGGCACGCCGGTGATACCTATACGCCTTGAGTTGCCGCTATAAGGGAGACATTTCTCTATCACTTCTTGGGCTACTGCCTGATGAGTATCGGCCATACTCTCGATCAGCGTTACAGCACGCCCAAGCAGACTGACATCCCCTTTGAGAATACCTTCTACGTATTCGCCGGGTGTGAGTATACGTTTCTTCTTGACTACCTTACGGTAGGGGTTTACTGTGGGATTGGAAGTGACTCCGGCATTGACCCTGAGTCCTGTGTATTTGGCATCGTTTTCAGGATGATCCATGATTAGGTATCGAATTTTGGGTTATCAGTTTGCCTTCACAAATCCGCCTACAGGGATCGTCACAATAGTGTCACCTGTCTCGGCATTCTTGATAAAAGCATTGTATGTGAATTCTTGTTCTTTATCCGGGATTTCGCGTCCTTTTAGCATTAAGGAGAGGGTGGCAATTCCGAATGGCTCGATGGTGTCAGGAGTCAACGCAGCTTCAAGTGGAGCAGCATCGGTCTCGGCTGCTACCACGAGATGACGGTCGGTGTCATTGTAGAGTCCTACGAAAAGAGGGCGCGCCTCTTTCCTTGAGACTTCGCCCGAATTGATAATTCGCGACGAAAGACGCAGATCTCCTGCCTTATCAGGATATGATTTATCAAGATTCTTGCGGCTTGGGATGACAGTACCGTTTAGCTTGATTGAGTTGCCGATCCGTTCTTGACCGGTAAAAAAACGTGCGGTCTTGAGGAACTTTCCAGGACGGTTGACAGGGTCGTATGTGAGGGTCACAATAGTGGTATCGCCGGGTGCGAGCATCGTCTCGGTGTATTCAGCAGCTGAACAGCCGCAGCTCGTGCGTGCGGAAATGATAAAAGTGGAGTCGGGAGAGATATTTACAGCCTTTACCTTCCGCGACACCTTGCCATCCTCCTCACGTATTATGCCGAAATCGACTGAAGAAGGTAAGAATTCGAGTGTCTTGCTGATTTGGGCATATGCAGGGGGTACAAGAGCCGTAAATATTGCGGCCCCTGCAAAGATCACCGGGAAGAGACGCCTTTTTATGAACGACATTTTTTTCATTCTACTACCTCTCCTCGTATTATTAGCCTCGCCTTACGGGGATTGCCGTTGGTGGTAACTGTGATTTTCTTGGAGAAATGACCTTTGGCTGCCGGTGCAAAAGTGACCTTTAGCTTTCCTGTCTTGCCCGGGGCTACGGGTTCAAGACTATACTCAGGCCGTGTGCAACCACAGTCGGCACGAGCATTGGTGATCACCAAGGGTTTGTTGCCCGTATTTGTGAATATAAACTCATGAGAGACCTTTCCTTTCTTCAAGGAAACGTCACCAAACTCGTAGATCTTTTCCTTAAAATCAATGCGGGCCTCCTTCTTAGAGTCAGCATTTGCGGCTGGCGACAGGAAAAGAATTCCGAGCAGGGCCGCCAACGCATATATAAATGTAAATCTAAATGTCTTCATACTGAAGTAACGGATGCACAACGGATTTTGTTATCTTCAGAAGCCCGAATAAGGGAAATAAAAGGGGAAACTTTGAAAAAACTTGTAAAAAAAAGAAAAAAAGTTTGGATATACCAGAAAAAAGGATTAACTTTGCAGTGTCAAAAGGGAAATTCCCATGGCAATCGGGGCGTAGCGCAGTCCGGTAGCGCACCTGGTTTGGGACCAGGTGGTCGCAGGTTCGAATCCTGTCACCCCGACGTAAAACAAAAGACACGGCTTAAAGCCGTGTCTTTTTCTATATATGTCACTTACTTCGATGGAAAAGGCAGGCCGCGAAGCCTGCCTTTATAATGTGAGATTAGAGGTCTTAGCCAAAATAGCCATTTGAGAAGATACCGTTGTAGGGGGAATCCTTGGGAAGATTGGGGGTGAGATCCGGCTTGCGTTCAGGTTGCCATGTGCGTACCTTGATGATCGGCTCGTCGGGATTAAGGAAATCCACCATCAAATATAGATAGCCTACATCGCCATAAGACGATGAGAAATATTCCTGACGTAGCTGGATGCCATAGGTGTCCTCTCCTACATCGACAGCTCCTACGTCGGTGTTGGCAAAACGGATATTGATAAACTGGTTCGACTTGAAGCAACGCTTCAATTGGTCGATGTATTCAGCCTTCGTCTTGCGTGCGTATGTGACGTGTTCCTTGTTTTCTATGATTTCATGGTCACCCTCGCGACGCTTCTCAAGTTTCTTCACCACATGTCCGATAATGATGACGGCATCGTCGTCAAACATTGTCTCGATAAAATCAAGACGCTTCAAAGCAAACGCGGTCTTATAGTTTTCGAGGAATGTCACCACCACCATCTTCATGTAGTCAGTCCAAGCCTCACCTTCCATAGAGAAGATATACTTTCGTGCCACGCTGCCGAGTCCGAACGCCAAGCTCTCTATCAGACCATCCTTGTTGAAGGTGAAAGTGACGTCTTCCGTAAACTTCCTCTTTCCACTTTCAAAACTGAACTGCATCGGTATGGAGCGGCAGACCGTACGATCCTTCATAGGATAAAATTCATACGTGTCGCGGGTAGCTTTTCCAAGTATTTTAGCATTGCCGTAATGTATTAGACTCTCAAACATCTTGTAGCCTTCTTCCGTAAATAGGCTCTGAAGTCCTGCGTATTGCTTATTTACTATGGCATATACTATCTTCTCCATCGAACCTACTAAAGCAGAGCTCTCCTCCTTCGAAGTAACCTGTATACCCTCGTGGGCCCCGGCTGACACAGCCTCCTTAAACGCCTGCGCCTCTTTCTTGTCGCTCTTCAAGCCCTTTGCGTTTTCAGTTAGCGACACATGTGCGTTAGGCACCATGCCCGCTCCGTTGAAGGCCTCAAGGAGAGGTTGGAACTCCGGTACAAGATGGTTCTCATCTGCGAAACGGTATTCGATGTCGAGAGCAAGAGGATCTAACGGAGTAGTGGGAGTCACCTCAATCTCCGCCATTCCGTCGCGGGCTGTCAATACAGGGGATTGCCCCTGTGAGCCCCGCCAGTAGCTGAAACCAATACTGGTAGCCGGTTCACCCTTGTAGTGTGCCATGATCGCGACCGTGCGTCCACCGGCATCATCCGGTTTCGAAACCTCCGCAATTCCGAAGCGGACATTTGCACAGATATCACGCATCTGTTCCGGAATCCAAGTTGAAAGAAGACGTGGTGTACCATCAATATTTGTCTGGAATGTGCGTGCATCCGGAAGGCTGCCAAGTATCACATAAGCCTGATAGAGATAGCGGAGTGCAAGGTCGATCTTTCCGGCTTCCTCTGCACGCATACCCTCCCGCACGAGGTTTGCTACATTGTCACGTCTCCGTTCGAACATCTTCTCAACTTGAGAGCGTTTGAGATAGGTCATCACACGAAATTCCGGAGCCTTGTCGCTAAGCCACATGCTTTCCACTCCTTCAAGGTTGGCAGGAGCTGAATAACTCTTTATCACTGTCTGCATATTCATCTGTGAATCAAGCGATCCGTCAGCATTGAGAGACTCGTTGGATGAATAAGAAGAAGAGGACAAGATATTGACAGATATTTTTGCTATCATGTCAGCAAGAGCGTTCTGCATTGCCTCCTGACGGTCAGCTCCGCTCCCTGTGCCATATAGGTATCCGTCGTCTTCCATGATTTTCTGCGCCGCCTCCTCAGCTTTCGAGAGGTTGGCAGCGAAAGCCGCACCTTCCCAAAAGGATGGCATGGCAATCGCTATGGCTAATGTCAATAGTTTTATTTTCATATGTTAAGTAACTGTTCAGATTATTTGCATACCATCATATCATAAAGGTATTATCGATTGAATGTCAGCAACAAAAATTATGCATCATGAATTATGCATCATGAATTAGTTATTTCACTGTTACCTTACGTCCGGCTACAATATAAATACCTCGCGTGAGATTGTCGATCTTATATGTCTCACCTGCCCTCACGTCAACTTTCCTTATGGAGATTCCTTCTACAGTGAAGACATCAACTGAGCAGTCGCTATCAGAGTTAATAATGATCATACCCTGCTCGACGGCAATGCGTAACCCATCTTCTGCATTCATCATTCTCACTAAGTTCTGTCCACCCCAAACAGGCATCGCACGACGCCCATCTATCCGGGTCACATAAGCCTCAAGAGGCTTCGGAACAACACCTTCATGGAATGCTGAACCGGGAGCAAGAACATCCCCATTATCATCCGTCAAGTTGTCAATACCGACATTAAGACCCATAGCATTCCCTGCTGCTGTATTTTCAAGCGGCAACCACAATGAACGGAATTCACGGCCCGAGGCCCATGTAGTCACATATGGCACTGTAGTGCCGGTACTGATCCACTGTGGTGTATGATTGGAGAATGTTACCGGTCCGCTTATGTTATAAGCCGGATTATAACGTGGATTGTTTGGCATCGAAATAATGTAAGGTATTCCTGCCTTTATCGATGAAGACTCCATCCACTCTCCTTCCGCATCAGCCTCATAAAGCCAGAAGGGAAGTTGATAATATACGTCGATAACTGCACCGAATGGAGTCAGTAGGTTTCCTTCCGGAGAAATAACCCTTGTGACATCAAACGGCAACACAATTGTCTCCCAACCTGCACAACCGTCATAAGCCGTAGTCTGAGTGAATTCCTTTGTCATACGGCTGGTCTTGGCAGTGAATGATTCTATCGGGGTAAATGGATAACCGGGTGTAAGCACAAGACTATCGCAGATTCCATCAGCTACTATATTATGGTCAATATCTTCAGGAGCAAATTGAATACTGTCTACATACACAAGCAAGTTTGGATTTTCGATAGCGTCGACTATATCTCTTGGTATCTGTCGGTTTCCTCTCCACACAAGTGATGTTAGTCGCTCACAATCCTCAAAAGCATCATCTTCTACTGTCTCAATAGTAGCGGGCAGAGAAATTGAGATCAGTTCAGAAGAACCTGCAAATCCCGGGTTGCCGATCTCTACTATATTATACTCATTCGCTCCATCATATACAACATCGGGAATCACTATATTTCCATCCCCAACATTACTTACCTCTTCTATCATACAAGACTTCTCTTCATGATCCAATACTCTGTATCGGATACCCTCAAATTCGAAGTCCTCTACTCCTGTATCCTCACCAACTGAACCGTCGCTTGCCACTATACGTCTAAACTTATTCCATGGAGTTGTAGCTTGAATATCCTCAAGAGTCGCATTAGGCATTTTGAGAACAGCATTGTATGAATACTCATTAAAAATACCACCTCCAGCAGTTATCGGCTTTGCAGCATCATATACAACTTCTTCAAGGTTTTGGAAATAAGCTTCATTGTTCTGACAATAAAAAGCTTCTTCGCCTATATAAGATATTGATGCCGGTAAATGGATTGAAGTAAGAGGACACGAAGCAAAGGCAAAATCTCCGATCGAATATATTGATTCCGGTAAATGGATTGAAGTAAGACCACTTGATTCAAAGACATAATTTTCTATCGAAGATATTGATTCCGGTAAACGAATTGAAGTAAGACTCTGACAATCACCAAATGCGCCTTTCCCTATTGAAGTGAGTCCATTAGGAAAAGCAATTTCTTTCAATTCAAAACAATCAAAGAAAGTAAAAGATCCAATAGTCGTAAGGGATTCTGAAAGATTAATTGATATTAAATTCCTGCAGTTAAAAAAAGCACTTCCTTCAATAGAAACCACAGAATTCGGTATATCAATTGAAGTTAAACTCTCACATTCACGGAATGTGTCATATTGAATTATTGTTAGAGAGCTTGGAAGTTTAACTGAAGTCAAACTGGTGCAATACGAAAAACTACCATTGCCAATAGAGGTTACTGAGTTGGGAATGTCAATGAATGCCAGGGAGGAACAATTCACAAACGCCAATTCTCCTATGCTTGTGACTGAATTTGGAATACTGATTGAAGTCAATTCTTTACAGTTATTAAAAGAACTACTACTAATTTCTATAACTGTATATTGAATACTATCATCTAACGCTATTGATGGAATAACGACATCTCCCTGTACATAATTTCCGGATGTATCATACGATCCTGCTTTAGTCATGCATGTACGGGCATCTTCATCAATGACGGTGTAAGTTATGCCCTCATACTCAAAGTCGCGAGCCGATGCCGGCAGCGCTATGAGCACTGTCAGCATCGTTAAAATTATTGATTTTATTTTTTTCATATAGATTCTTTTTATGGTTCCTACTCAATTCATTTGAAAGATTCTGAGACCATCTGAAAGATCAGTGCTGAAAGATCAGAGCCATAGAGCTGATGAAGGCAATTACAATTCTGTGGTAATCTGCCAGTTCCGCGCTAAAACCAAGATCCGTGCATAACCCCGAAGTTAATCATAGCTTACCATCTTACATTCGACTGAATTGAGAAAGACCCTTTTTTTTTCCGGATAGCAGACACAAGAGCCAACCGTCCCTACTGAAATTAATTGACGGCTGGAGGATTATTATCATCCTGACCCGGTATACCTGAACCCGGTTCACCATCAAGCCCTGGGGTCGTAAAGATCATGGTATCACCTGAACTACCCATCCATGTCCCGTTTTCTTGATACTCCACAAATGCCCATACCCTATAGTGGGTGTTTGGTCGCAGCCCCGTCAATTCTACAGAAATCAGATTGTCTGCACCTATAGTGCCCAAAACATTCTTATAATCATCCGGATCATCTACATTCTGATAGGCCACTCCGGCTCTTTCAATAGTGATTGCCGGTGAACTGAAATATGCGTATATATTCGCATAAGTAGCTGTCCATCCGCTACCGACCCAAGGCTTGCTGACACGCGGTGCCTCATCCGGAACCGGGGATTCGGGATTCGCATTCTGATTGATATCCACCACTGTCGTGCCCATGTTGCCTCCACGAGTCAATATGATACGCGCCGAACGCGACACAGAAGTATTATTGGCCTCCACTCTCGCTTGAATGGTCACGGGTTCCGATGATGCCTCCCCTGAGGTGCGGTCAAGTCTTACCCACTCGCCAGCAGAAACAGCCTCCACTGTCCACGAATCACGCGGAGAGTAAACGCTAAATTCTATCACATCACCTGTCCATGACACCTGAGGCACCTCAGTAGGTATAATGAAGAATGTCTCTGTTGAGGCCGCTTGAGTCACATTGAGTCGAATCGGAACAAATGCCGAAGTTGGGCTGCTGATAGTGACCTCTGCATAACGCACGGATGTACCGGGGTTAGCCTCTACTCTTATCTCGAAAGATACAGAGCGTTCCTCTGCAGATCCTGTTGGTGGCTCATACCTATCGCCCTCCATCGCCGGACCCGGAACAATTTTCACCCATGAGTGAGATGACGATGCTATCCATGCTTGATTTGCCTTAACAGTGACGGTGGGGAGTGATCCGTTATTGGTTCCAAGATAAGATATCTCGTCGCCGGCATAATCTACCTGAATACTTTGACGGTCTTGCTCTACATTGATCTCGACACTCTTCCCCGGAATGTGGGCGCCATTGCTATCAATGGCATAGACTGTCACATTGCATTCGCGGTTATTTCCACTACGATTTGGGGCAGCCTCAATCGTAAAGATACCGTCGCCGATATGCCCGGCTGAATCAGAATTGCCTTCACCGTAGACAATCTGACACCAAGATCCCTCGCAATTGGAAACTTCCACTGTCCAGCGGGTGGTACTGGTGACGGTGAATACTGTCGATGACTGTGCCGATCCTATGTCAAGGAGACCGTTATGAAATCCCATAGCCTCAATGGAGATGTCGATATTGGAATTGTCAGCTGCATAAAGGCCATTTTCATCGTTTTCAGAGCAACCTGTGATGGCAGCGGAGAGGGTCAGTAGGGAAAGACCCCCGAAAAGTGCGATGCCTGTATTTCGTATTTTAGTATATAATTTCATTGTAAAAAAAGAGATTAAAGATTTACCGAAAGACCAATGTAAGCACGGAAACCCCCTCGGGTGATTCCGGCAAGACTGCATACATTGGCAATGTCTCCCTTGTCTCCGATAGGAAGGGCATATTCGGGTGTGACAAAGATACCGAGATAAGGCACAGGATGCCACGTGAGACGTGCCCCTATTGAGACATTATTGACAGTGAAGCCATTACCCGGTTTATCCTTGGCGATGAGACGCTGCTGTAGGAAACCAATTTGCGGAGTGAGACCGAATCGCTCGGCAAATCGAAGACCATAACCTGCACGCACACCCCATTCGTCTACTCGATAGGCAACTGACTGGTCAAATATATTGTCGGTATCATTATACCAATTTACGTCTTTCGATTTTCCAAGACCGAGTGTGTAAGAAGCAGACAAGTCGATACCCATATACATACCACCGACAGTAAATGTAGCCCCCATATTGGAAGCAGCCATAAATGCAGCAGATGCATAGACGGTGGAGCGAGGTACATACTGAATTTTCTTTAATACAATTGTGTCTTCAAGTGTCTCACCGCGGGCAATATGAAATCGACGAGTGACAGGTGTATAGCCGCGACGTGAGAATGTCCATTCATAATTTGCCACCGGAAGCTGCATCTCCGGATTTGTAGAAATAACTGTGTCGGCCTGGGTCACTGTAACGCCATGCTCCGGTTCGGTAAAAAGCTTGAGATAGCCGAGGTGAGGTGTCGGAGCATTGGCCTGAATATGTGTCACCTGACCGGGAACTACTCTGAAAGTAGTTGTTGCCGGTTCATGGTCTTTCTTTCTCGCTTCTATGACATAGTCATCGCCACGCAGGTGAGCGGCATACTGCCCTACTCCTTCACGGCGCCCCTGAAACCAAAGTTCGGCACCACCGTCTACGTCAACTACTACATCGCCATATTTAAGATTCTCATCCTCCATCTGAAGACTGAACTGATTGGGACCTTCCCGCTCTACGTTAATGTCATCATCAAATAGCAATGATCCAAGTTTTGCCCGTACTGCATGTGTGCCATAAGGGATGAACGTATTGATCGGACTGACACCAACACTGTCACCATCAATCCATATCTCAGCATTTCGTGCAGATGCAGAGAGCGACACTTCCTTCCCTTCCGGAGAAAGAATCATTGAATAAACCCTGCCTTCCTTTATGTCTGATGGATAATAAAAGGTCAGGGGATCATACTTTGGATGTGAGATAGTGACTTTCTGCGATGCACGCGGTACATAAAGCCACACTTGTCCCGGACCATGTTGTTCCTGACCGGCAAATCCTTGGCCCGAACCGCCAAAAGTCAGTTCAGAACTTGGCAACGAGGTGAAAATCTTGATGATGGCTGCACGCTTGCCGTTACGGTCCCGTTTTTCAAGTGTGTTGCTCTGGGCATCCATATCCTGAGGGCGCGCTTCGAAGTCGCGAACTGTCAGTTTTTGTCCGAATGCAGGCAACGCCATTAGCATTACAAGAAAAAACAGTAGTGAATTAAGTCTATTCATTTTGATTGTTATTGTTTGTTTGAAATTGGCGATATTTAATTATCTCTTATTAAGAGATAATTAACATATGTATATACTTAATTTATAATTATTTATAAAGCCTAAAAATCAGTTTTGCTAAACATTGATAATTCAACCCTTTAAATTAGTTGCTCTTAGGAATAGTTTTTTTACACAGTATAAGGTTGATATCTCAAAAAAAATTTATATCTTTGCATTGGTTTAATTATCTCTTAATAAGAGATTATTATATTTGCCAAACAAAAAACGTCTGGTATCATTTTGGATACCAGACGTTTTTTATGTTCTTTACTTTATGTTCTTTATAGGTAGAACCTTTGCACCATTTAACCGTTGATTCAAGAAGATTTTTTTGGGAAAGTGAATGCCAATATGCGACGGGCTACTTCGCCCGCACTGAACTTTTCTACTACAGAATCGCGCATTCGTTCGATCAGGGCAGCGTCATCCACATTCCGGTATGCCCAGACGAGACCTTCTGCTACCATTCCTGCACGTATGGAGGGAGAATCATTCCACCGGGCAAGGTATCCGGTCCTTAGATGATCTACTATGTCACTTTGCCCACCATGGTCAATAGCTACGGGAATGCAACCATAGGCCTGTCCTTCTACAAGTGTACCCGGAAGTGTCTCGTAATCCGACGTAGATACTACTATATCACACGATTCATACGTATTTCTTATCTCCTTTGCATTGTTAAGCATCCCAAGATGGACATGGGGAACGGCAAAATTACGCAAATTCTCAATATTCTTGAATGCTCCAAAAGTGACCAGCTCCACATTTGCTGCAACTTCGGGATAGGAACTTCTCAACACCTCAAGAGCTTTTTTCAACACCGGCAATCCTTTGATAGGATCATCAAGACGCGCAGCCCCGAAGACAATACGGACCGGTCCGTTGCGTTTAGACCCTCTCCCGGCTATCCCACTATCTGAATAAATAGCAAATGGATTAGGAATCACTGCCACTTCCATATCCTTCATGAGCGAACTCTCTTTCGCCTTGCCGGCAAGCCAGGTGCTGACAGCGATAAACTTTATCTTTTCCAATGAATACAGGCGCTTCTTAAGATCCCATATACGGTGCGACATATCGTCTTGCCTGCTTTTCTTTCCAAGTAGCGGACAATCGCCACATTCCCGAAGGAAACCAGTGCAACCCTGGGCATGATGACATATGCCGGTCATGTTCCACATGTCGTGCATAATCCACACTACCGGTTTACCGAGAGCTATAATCTTACGCATCCCCTTGATGCTTAGCATCCCCTGATTGACCCAACCGAAGAAAACAGCATCAGCATCTTTCACCCATGGATGCTCCCAGAGTCTAAGGCCATCTGAGGCCGGATCAATTTTGAAAAGAGTATCGCGCTTGAATCCATTATGCACATATACGCTCAGACGTTCCTTCAGGAAAGAATATTGGATTTTTTGGAAAGGTGCACATATCATCACAAAATCAGATTTGCTCAACTTCTCGCACACCAGCATACGGGCGTCGACTCCGGCCGCGCGCAATGCTTCTACAAGGCGATAAGTGACTACTGCTGCACCGCCACGAATATCACTGCGACTGATAAAGGTCAACTTCAATCTCTTCTCAGCCATGACTCAAACCTGTATTTGATTCCAGCTCCGGCTTCCATCCATTCGCTTGACTCCTCAAGAACCCAATCATTCCTGAACTCCGGAAACCACACGTCGACGTCGGCCGGAGCTTCCGCCTCGACATTGGTGATATATAGCCGGGTTGCTTTGGGAAGCGTAGCTGCGTAGACATCAGCCCCCCCTATTACAAAGGGAATATTCTCGCCTTCACAAA
Organism: uncultured Sangeribacter sp.; assembly: GCA_964432215.1. GTDB lineage: Bacteria > Bacteroidota > Bacteroidia > Bacteroidales > Muribaculaceae > Lepagella. The sequence continues at coordinate 4,683 of CAYSMP010000030.1, read as the reverse complement.
CTCTCATGGCTTCTTCCAAAGAAGAGGCCACAATTCCTCCCTCTACTGACTCCAAACTGCCAGAAAGCACTACATTGAGCCTACCCGGCAACGGGCGTTTCGGAAGAGACTCCCATGTCTTTCTACCCATTATGACAGGATGACCAAGAGTAAGTTTCTTGAAATTTTTCAAGTCGGCAGAGATGTGCCATATGAGATCTCCTTTATGCCCAAGCTCAAGATTTGGGCCTATGGCTGCGATAAGCGCAAGCTCCTTCGTCGCGCTCATACACTGACCTCCCCTTTTATGGCAGGCCATGGATCATAACCTTCCAAAGTGAAATCTTCATATTTAAATCCAAAGATATCCTTCACCTCCGGATTGATTTTCATCTTAGGCAGGGCACGAGGCTCGCGAGTAAGTTGCAAATCTACCTGCTCAAGATGGTTTAGATAGATATGGGCATCCCCCAGCGTATGGATAAATTCTCCCGGCTGCAGTCCGCATACCTGTGCCAGCATCATGGTCAGCAAAGCATAGGAGGCGATATTGAAGGGAACTCCAAGAAAGCAATCCCCACTCCTTTGGTATAATTGAAGCGAGAGTTTGCCATCACATACATACATCTGAAAGAATGCATGGCAAGGAGGGAGTTTCATATTGTCGAGATCAGCTACATTCCATGCGCTCACTATGATACGGCGCGAATCCGGATTCTTCTTAAGAGTCTCTACAGCTTCTTTGATCTGGTCAATGTGGTCTCCATTATAATCGGGCCACGACCTCCACTGATAGCCATAGATATGTCCAAGCGACCCGTCAGGATCAGCCCATTCATTCCAAATGCGCACACCATGCTCCTGAAGATATTTCACGTTGGTGTCTCCATTCAAAAACCAAAGCAGCTCATAGATTATACTCTTGAGATGTGTCTTCTTCGTAGTGACCAACGGAAAACCTTCGGAAAGATCAAAGCGCATCTGATAGCCGAAAGTGGAGATAGTCCCGGTTCCTGTGCGGTCTTCCTTCTTGTGTCCTTTCTCGCGTATATGGCGAAGTAAATCCAAATATTGCTTCATTTATTTCAATTCTCAATTAACATTGGTGTCTGTCGGCCACGCCCCTTGTTAAGTTGGAAGCGAATGGCATCGTTTGGGCATACTGCCGTGCAGTCGAAGCAGCGAACACAACGGGAGTTGTCAACCAGTCGCTCCGAAACCTTAATGCATTTTGAAGAGCAGACATCCTCACACTTCATGCAACTTATACATTTGTCAGGATCAATAGCTATATGCATCAATGTTTGGGAATGAAGGCAACCTAACGCAGTCCCTATCGGGCAGACTGTAGTGCAGAACGATCGTCCCCACTTCCACGCGCATAATAATATTGCTGCTATCATCACTACTCCTGCCACAACACCGACACTAAGGGAAATCCCTATTGCCTGCCATGTCGTTTCAGTGTCAGCCGGACGTACGGCTGATGCTACATTGCGCATTATGTTCCAGGGCTCTATCACATACGCCACAATCCATATCCCCGCTAAAAGCGATCCGATATAAGCCAAAAGTATGAAAAACCATATCTTTTTCTTATTCTCATAGCGGAAGGTGAATTTAGGATTCATCTTCTGTCGGCTCCATATGACGAGATCCTGAAGTGTGCCGACAGGACATACTGTTGCACAGTATATCCTGCCGAAAAGTATCGTGGCTATAATCCATGCCACTGTCACGCCAAGCGTAGACTGAATGGCCGAAGGTATAATTTGCGACTCTTCCGAGATAAGCGCATAGACCGGAGCTCTGGAGCCAAGCAGGAGCCAGAGAAGTGACACGAATAGCATCACCAAGGCCAGCATTATCCGGAAGCTACGCATATATCATTTAAGTATTCAGCTAAGTATTCAGCATCGCACAATAAACATTGAATATTAATTTATTGAGTATTAATTTAAAAACTTACTGTTTAATGTTCAATACTTACTGTTTAATACTCAGCACTTACTGTTTAATACTCAGCACTTACTGTTTAATGTTTGCGATTATTGTTTTTCTGCTGTTCGCGCATCAAACGCTGCTGTTCCTTCTGCATCTCCTCAAGGCGTGCCATGAAGCCTGATTTCTTTTGAGGTTTCTTGGCATTCTCCTTCATAGTGCGTCGCACATCCTCTTCCTTCACAAACCATTTGCGGATAGCGTAGGTCTGTATGATAGTGATCAGCAACGAAAGGAAGTAGTAGTAGCTGAGGCCTGCTGCGTAGTTGTTGAAGAAGACGAGGAACATTAGTGGCATCAGATACATCATCCACTTCATGCCAGGCATGCCTCCACTTTGACTTTGCATCGTAGAGCGTGTGTAGATGATATTGGTGGCCGTCATCAAAAGACAGAACAAGGAGATGTGGTTGCCGAAGTATTCTGTGACAAGAGGGATGTTTCCGCTCCATGAAATGATTGCATCCGGAGCCGCAAGGTCATGTGCCCAGAGGAACGACTGGCCGCGCAATTCAATACAGTTAGGGAAGAACGTAAACATCGCGAAGAGGATAGGCATCTGAAGAAGCATCGGGAGGCATCCCGACATCGGGCTTGCACCGGCCTTGCTGTAGAGAGCCATAGTCTTCTGGTTGCGCAACATTGCGTTTTCGTTGCCGGGATACTTCTCGTTGATTTCCTTGATATCAGGAGCAAGAATGCGCATCTTAGCCTGAGATACGTAGCTCTTATAGGTGAGCGGGAAGAGCACCAGCTTGAGCAGGATGGTAAGCACAAGAATCACTATACCATAATTCCACCCGAAACTTCCAAGGAAATTAAAGACTGGAATCACAATGAGAGTATTGATCCAGCGGAAGATGGGCCATCCGAGGGGAATAAGCTTGGTAAGCTTGAGGTTTTCATCCTCATATGTGTGCTTGTCTATCTTGTTGAGCAGAGGATATAGATTGGGGCCAATATAGAAATTGAAACCTACAGGATTCTCAGTATTCCAGTCATAATCATTTACCTCTGCATCGGCTGTCAGAGACTTTAGGAACACACTACCCTTCAGCACCTCACTGTTGAAGTCAGCCGAATTGAAGTTCTTATCGGCGATGAGCACAGAGGAGAAGAATTGATTCTTGAAAGCGATCCATTTCAGTTTCTGCTGACGATCTTTGCTCTTATTTTGGCTCTCTGACATTTCCTCTACCGAACCGCCGAGAAACTTATAAGCAAGTCTTGAGTTGCGCTCCTCAAACATACGCCCCTTTTCCTGGCGGTGGATATCCTGATGCCAGTTGACACCGAGCTTCCGCACATTGCTTTGGACTATTGGAGCCATGTTTTTCTGCACAACTTCCATTTTTACCATATATGAGTCACCCTTCGGAAGAGTGTATCGGATGCCCCAATAAGCGTCAGCGGAAAGGTTTAATGCCATGAAGACACTTGAATCAGTCACTTCGCGGGGAGTAAAATAGAGATCGGAGGTAGCGATTTCCTGAGGAAGCGGAAGGGTAAAGCTCATTTGGTTTGATTCAGAATCAAACATCACGACTTTCTTCTTCACCTTCTTAGTTTCATCAGGATCATACTCTGTGTCATATTTCTTAAGTTCAGCGCGAGTCACTACGCCACCCTTTGAAGAGAGATCGAGTTTGATCACTTCATTCTCAAGAATGACAGTCTTGTCATCACCGGTGAGGAATGTGGCAAAGCGACCATAGCGGCCTATGGAATTGGAAAGGGCACGCACTTTGTCAACAGCTGCTGTATGTTCAGCGGCAGTCATAGCCGAAAGGTTGTTGGCCGCAATGTCTTTCCACTGGATTGCTTTCCCATTGACTGTTACTGTACCGTAGATGGAGTCTCCTTCAAGGGTAAGCTTGACACCATTGGAATTGAGTTCCACACCGGACTTGCCGTCTTCAGTAGTGACGGGCGTACCATTGGAAAGGATGTTTTTAGCGAGCCATTCGCGTTCTGTATCGGAGAAAAGGGCGGCCGTGGTAGGCTGATTGTCGGGTATGCTCTTTTCTGTCTGCACCTGTTCCTCCACTGTGGAGGGATCCGGCGATGTAAAATACATGAAACCGAAGAAAACGAGGGCCATCAGGATCAGGCCATAGACTGTGTTCTTGTCCATTACGGGGTCGGTATAAGTTTAATGTTGTTATTGTAGTTTTACAAGGAATCCCCATGCCTATTCAGGTGCACGGATATTCAAGTTGCAAAATTAATGTTTTTTTTTCAATTTCCCTTGAGTTTTCCCGATTTTTTTAGCATCTTTCAATGGGTAAAAACATAATGGCCTTCCCGGATCCGGGAAGGCCATTCTTATGATATAATGAAAACGTCCTTATTATTTGAAGCGGCGGTTGCCCTGAAGAGCCGGACCTGCAGCTGCATCTGCGGTTGCTTTCTTTGCGAGTGAACGCTTCAAGATGGCATAAGCCACTGGAGCTGCACAGAAGAGTGAACAGAATGTACCTACGATCACACCGTAGATCATCGCAAATGTGAATGAGCGGATAGTGTCACCACCGAGGAAGAAGATGCAGAGGAGCACCAAGAGGGTGGAGAACGATGTCATGATCGTACGGGTAAGAGTAGTGTTAAGCGACTTGTTGAATGTCTCATAACGGTTCTCTTTCGGATAGACCTTCATCATCTCACGGATACGGTCGAATACTACCACTGTATCGTTGATCTGAT
>CAYSMP010000029.1:0-29777 GCA_964432215.1 uncultured Sangeribacter sp. | reverse complement strand
CAGCACTGTTCTTCATAGCCTTTGGCAATGGTCTTTTCAAGGGAAATCTCCAGGCGATAGTAGGTCAGCTTTATGATGATCCTCGTTATTCATCTCAGCGTGATTCCGGCTTCCAGATTTTCTATGTCTTCATAAATATTGGAGGTCTTATCGCTCCTTTCGTAGCCCCGATGCTCCGAAGCTGGTGGCTTGGAGAAAATGGATTCAGCTACAATGCCTCGCTCCCGGCTCTCTGTCATGAATACCTCAGTGTGACTGACAGTATGGACACCCAGAATCTCAACAATCTTTATGCCCTCATCACTGAGGTAGGCGGTAATGCCGCAGGCAATATATCGGAATTTTGCTCTACATATCTCAATGTGTTCAACACCGGCATCCACTATTCTTTCTTTGCGTCTGTAGCCGCAATGCTCCTGTCTCTTACAATTTTTGTTTCTACCAAGAAGCAGCTTCCTTCACCCGCCAAGAAAGAAAAGTCTGCAAGCGTGCAGTATACGGCAGAGGAGAAGGCCCGTATGGCCAGCGAGATCAAGCAGCGTATGTATGCTCTCTTTGCTGTGCTTGGAATTGCTATCTTCTTCTGGTTCTCTTTCCATCAGAATGGTACCTCCCTGTCGCTCTTCGCTCGCGATTTCGTGAAGACAAGTTCGGTTCAGCCTGAGATATGGCAGGCTCTCAATCCTTTCTATGTAATTGTGCTCACTCCTGTAGTAATGTGGTTGTTTGGCTTTCTGTCAAGTAGGGGCAAGGAAATATCGACTCCTAAAAAGATAGCAATAGGTATGGGCCTCGCAGGACTCGCCTATATCTTCCTTGCAGTCTTCTCTCTCGTTGAGGGTTATCCTTCAGCAGATGCATTCAAGTCGCTTCCCGCTGCAGAGGCAGAGGCATGGAAAACCGGTCCATGGGTACTCTTCGTCCTCTACTTCTTCCTTACAGTAGCTGAACTTTTCATCTCTCCATTAGGCCTCTCTTTTGTTTCAAAAGTCGCTCCCAAACATCTGCAGGGTCTCTGTCAGGGTCTTTGGCTTGGTGCTACAGCTGTCGGCAACCTTCTCCTGTGGGTAGGACCTCTTATCTATAATGCTTGTCCTATCTGGGTGGCTTGGACGGTGTTCCTCAGCGTATGTATCGTTTCGATGGGCGTGATGTTCTCGATGGTCAACTGGCTTGAGAGAGTGACAGAATAATCTATGGCAAGCAATTCTGAATTCAGCAGTAAGATAGGACTCATTGCAGCCACGGTAGGCAGTGCAGTAGGCTTGGGAAACGTTTGGCGTTTCCCGGCCGAGACGCAGGCCAATGGAGGCGCGGCTTTTCTTCTGGTATATGTGGTCTGTGTGCTCCTCTTCGGCATCCCTGTGATGCTTGGAGAGTTCGCTATCGGCCGTGCAGGAAAAAGTGATGCCATCGACAGTTACCGTAAACTAAGCCCCGGCTCTCCATGGTGGATTTCAGGTTTCCTCGGTATACTTTGCTCCTATCTGATACTGACGTTTTATATGGTTGTGTCCGGCTGGACACTTGAATATCTCTTCCAGTCAATAACCGGCGAACTGTTCACTGCCATTCCGGGAGTGGAGGAGGGGAGCAACCTTCAGTTTGCCGACCGTATGCAGGAATATGTAGCCGGTGTGTGGCCTCCGATGGTGTGGACTTGGATCACAATCGCCATTTGCGGCGCAGTGCTTTGCATGGGAGTCCAAAAAGGGATAGAGCGTGTGAGCAATGTTCTCATGCCCCTTCTTTTCTTGATTCTTATCATCTTGTGTGTGACATCGATGACCCTTCCCAAAGCATCGGAAGGTCTGGCCTATTTCTTCCATCCTGACTTCTCCAAGATCACCCCCGACGTGTGCATCAGTGCGCTTGGCCAGGCATTCTTCTCCCTTAGTCTTGGAATGGGCACTCTCATTACGTATGGAAGCTATTTCCGGAAGGATACCAATCTTACCAAAACTGCGTTTACGGTCTCGATTCTTGATATGGCGGTAGCAATTCTTGTGGGCATGATCATCTTCCCCGGCGTCATGTCGTTCGGTCTTGAAGGTGAATCTTTCGGTGGTTCTGCCCTTGTGTTCGTGACATTCCCTGAGATATTCAGTAGAATGTGGTGTCCGCAGTTGTGGTCTGCCCTCTTTTTCATCCTTCTCTCAGTGGCAGCGCTCACCAGCAGCATTTCTATAGCGGAAGTATCCATCGCGTATTTCGGAAACCATTTTAAGATGAAGCGTATTCCGGCCACATGTCTGGTACTTGTGCCGCTCTTATTGCTGAGTGCATTATCCTCTCTCAGCAACGGTGTGCTATCAGACTGGACCATATTCGGCTACACCATCTTTGGAGGTTGCGATGCATTGACCGCCAATATCCTTATGCCGTTGGGTGCATTTATAATGTCGGTCTATCTCGGATGGTTTGCACCAAAGGGGATGATGAAAGACCAGCTTACCAACGGCGGCACACTGCGTAACCGACTGGCTAAGCCTGTGATGTTTCTATTGAAATGGGTAACTCCGATCCTGATAATCATAATATTCGGAGCCTCAATATTGATGAAATAATACGTAGAAGTCGTTTAAACTTATTTACGAATATAAAATTAGCCAAAATTATATGAAAGAAAAGATTCTTTTTATTAATCTTCCGCCATCTTTTCGGCGTATTTTCCTTCATTCATCGGTCACAATGCCCGCATTGCTCCCTCTTCATGAAGAAAAATCCGCTCGAAAACCTGACGAAATCTTAATAAAAAAATAAGTTTAAACAACTTCATAATGAAAACCGATCTTAAGGAAATCGCGGCTACTCTTGGTTCAGAAATCTCAGGACCTGACCGTGAGATCGAAATTCTTCTTACCGATTCGCGGAGTCTCACCGACCCCGCGAAATCGCTTTTTTTTGCCCTTCGCGGCTCAAGCAACGATGGCCATCGATATATACGTGAACTTTATGACCGGGGTGTACGGTCATTTGTGGTAAATGAAATCACATCCGATGACGTTGCGATGCCGGAAGCATCATGGATTATAGTGGAAGATACTCTTGAAGCCCTGCAGAAGGTCGGTTCGCTTGGTCGTGGCAATACTTCTGAAATTGTCGCTATCACCGGCTCTCGCGGAAAGACAACTCTTAAGGAATGGCTATTCCAGATTCTTTCACCGGCACTCAATGTCAGCCGATCGCCACGCAGCTATAACTCACAGATTGGAGTGCCATTGAGTTTGTGGGGCATACGCCCCGGCAGTGATGTCGCGCTTATTGAGGCCGGTATCTCACAGGCCGGTGAGATGGCATCTTTGGCAGAGTGCATCTCGCCGGATACGGTAGTGATAACCAACGTCGGGGATGCGCATGCCCAAGGATTCTCTTCGCGCGAAGAGAAGATAAGCGAGAAAGTGTCGTTGGCAGTTGCTGGCTCAGTTAAGAAAGTTATCTATTGCGCTGATGATCCGGCTATAGAAGTGGCTGTAAAGCGTCAATGTCAAGGTAAGGAACTGATAGGCTGGCATAGGGCTGACTTGCCGACTGATATATTCGGAGATGAATTCAGCGAACATGAAGTTAAGGATTGGGAGGTAGAAAATGCCGGACACGCAATCGCCGTGGCCCGCAGTCTCGGGCTGCCGGAAGATGAAATCTTGAAAGCCCTTAAAAATCTTCATCGTATTGGCACGCGCCTGAATGTCAGTGAAGGCGTCAATGACTGCCTCGTGATTCATGATTCATACACGTCTGACCAGTCTTCGCTTGCGCCCGCTCTCGACTTCATGAAGCGCCGTCTTGCGCCTGGCAGTAAGGAGACTCTCATAGTGAGCGATCTCCTGCATGAGGCCGGTTCATCAGAAGATGCGATTTCTGCAATGGCAGAGCTGTTGCGCACATCAGGCGTAAGGCGCCTTATTGGCATTGGAGCCGGAATGAAGAAAGGGTCTGAGTTGCTTGGAAAAGTGGTGGAGGAATCAGAATTTTTCGAATCTACTGATGAGTTTCTTGCCTCACTGAGCACTTCCGATTTCTGCAATGAGACCATTCTGCTTAAAGGCGCACCGGAATTTGGATTTGGCCGCATAGCCCAGTTGCTTGAAGCCCGTACGCATGAGACGGTGCTTGAGGTCAATCTTGATGCAGTGGTACGCAACTACAATTTTTTCCGTTCCAAACTTCCAGCCGGAACCGGTCTTGTGGCTATGGTCAAGGCTTCGGGATATGGCGCAGGAAGCTATGAGATAGCCCGTACGCTTCAAGATTGCGGGGCAGCATATTTGGCAGTGGCTGTGCTCGACGAGGGTATCGACCTTCGCCGCCGTGGCATAACCATGCCGGTGATGGTGATGAATCCAAAGGTAGTCAACTATCGTCAGATGTTTGCCAATCGCCTTGAGCCTGAGGTGTTTTCGATGCAGATGCTTCTCGATGTTGTGAAGGAGGCGGAGAAATATGGAGTAAAAGATTATCCTGTGCATATCAAGCTTGACACCGGTATGCACCGCATGGGTTTCGTGGAGGAAGAACTTCCTGAAGTGATGCGTGTCCTTAACTCTACTGAAGCCGTGCGTATAGCGTCGGCCTTTAGCCATCTCGCTACTGCCGACTGCATGGATATGGACGAATACACGCTGCTTCAGCTCCGGCGCTTCGACCGATTTACCGACTATATGCTCTCCCGCTCGCCGCGTCCGTTCCTCCGACATGTGCTCAATTCTGCCGGTATCCTCCGTTTTCCACAGTATCACTATGATATGGCTCGCCTTGGCATAGGTCTTTATGGTGTCAACACTCTTCCTCCTGAAGTTGAACCTCCATTGTCGGTAGTCAGCACGTTGCGTACGGTCATCATCTCTATACGCGATTGGAAGAAAGGGGAGAGCATAGGCTATGCCCGCCGCTCTATTTTGGAGCGAGATTCCCGCATTGCCACTATTCCCATCGGCTATGCCGACGGCATGAACCGTCATTTCGGACGTGGCAATATCACTGTGAAGGTAAATGGCAAGGATGCTCCCACTGTAGGCAATATATGCATGGATGCTTGCATGATCGATGTCACCGGCATCGACTGCAAGGAAGGTGATGCAGTGGAGATTTTCGGACCTTCGGCTTCAGTCTACCGCCTTTCCGATCTCCTCGACACCATCCCCTACGAGATTCTCACTTCCGTCTCCCCCCGCGTCAAGAGGGTCTACTATAGGGAGTGAAGCATCTTCAGCATCTACAGTTTCGAATTCGACTTCTATGGCCGGTGGCAGAACTTTGCCGTCGGCCATTTCTATCACTCTGTCGGCTATAGCGGCCAGCGACGAATCGTGGGTGACCATCACAATTGTCTGCCCAAGCCGGTCGCGGAGGTCTACGAAAATATCCTGTATCTCCTGGCGGTTGGCAGAGTCAAGGCTTCCCGTAGGCTCATCGGCAAAGATTATTTCAGGGTCGTTGATGAGAGCGCGTGCTATCGCTGTCCTTTGGCGCTCTCCACCGCTCATGGCAGCCGGTTTGTGGTGCATGCGGTCAGCAAGTCCTAACTGCGTAAGGAGTTCTGTAGCTTTCTCCATACTCTTTTTCTTCGACATTCCTGCTATAAGGGCTGGAAGCGCCACATTTTCCTGCGCCGTAAATTCCGGAAGAAGCTGATGAAACTGGAAGACGAAGCCCATGTTGCTGTTGCGGAAAGCCGATAGTTTCTTATCTTTCATTCCTATGAGTTCAGTGCCGTTGAAGATCACGCTGCCGCTGTCCGGCTTTTCAAGTGTCCCCGCAATCTGGAGAAGAGTCGTCTTGCCCGCACCCGACGGACCTACAATTGCCACAATCTCCCCCTTCCCTATGGAAAGGGATATATCTTTTAAGACTTGCAGATTCCCAAAAGATTTGAATATATTTCTAATTTCAAGCATATAATGAAATTGTTTCGACTTATTTTATTTTTGATGATCCCCGTTAAGCTGAGATTAATCTTTAATCTTCGCTCTGATTCTCCACTCCGCAGGATAGAGGTTATTGGCCCGGTTGCCAATATTCTTGAGAAATCCCAATGGCCGCCCCTGATAAGTCGCGACTACGTATCCTCGCGGTGTGTCAGCCGGAAGCGTGACGGCCTCCTTCGATAGATAAAGCAGTGCATCTTCCTCCGGGAGCTCCACTTCAGGGAATGTATGCGCCATTGCAGTCGACATAGCCAGCGCATGTGCCGGAATAAGGTCTTTACCTTTGATTTCACCAATCTCAACTCCGGCCGACATTATTCGTGTCCCTTTAGGGAGAGCATCCAAGAGCGCTGAAGTCTCAGGAGACAGGGCCAGCAGACGTCCGTCGTGGTTGATAATATCAAAATTTCCGTCGATCCATGATTTTGCCATGTCCATTATGCGCTGGAGGCTTTTGTCTTTCCCTCCGTTCTTCGTTTTCTTCTTTGGCTTCAAGATGCGTTTGCTGCCAAAGTCATCATCCGGCTTTCTGAATACCGCTGCAAAAAGACCCTCTCCTCGCGTAAATCCGGGCATGAACCGTAGGCAGGGGATTTCCCCCTTTGCTTCACATTGGATTCCATCTCTCCCTGCCAAACCGGTGTCTACGGGTTCAAGGCCTAAGGTTTCGGCAATCCATGCGGCATTGTCTTCATCCTCTGCAGTATTGAAAGTGCAGGTGGAATATAAAAGGAAACCTCCGGGGGCAAGCATTTCCACTGCATTTCCAAGAATTTCGCGTTGAAGTGAGGAGCATTGCCTGATGAGTCCTTCGCTCCATTGGCTCCTTGCCGCCTCTTCCTTGCGCATCATTCCCTCTCCTGAGCATGGGGCATCCACTGCCACGATGTCAAATCGTTCCTTCATGGTCGCGAGTCGGGAGGTGTCGGTATTGGTGACTATAAGGTCAGGATATCCGTATTTGCAAAGGTTTTCCTTCAGTATTCCGGCGCGCGACGGTGTGAATTCATTCGCAAGCATTACGCTCCCGTCCGGTAGGGCATTGAGTAGGGCAGTGGTCTTCCCTCCGGGGGCTGCGCAAAGGTCGCAGACGCTTGCCGGTGAACCATTGACGAGGGTTTTGGCTATAGTTTCGTATATCATCGATGATGCATCCTGCACGTAGAAGGTTCCGGCATGAAGGAGAGGGTTGAGCGTAAACGATGGACGCTCCGGTAGGTAGTAGCCGGAGTCGCACCACCCTACGGGTGTCATCCCTTCATAGAGCGGCGTCGGGGGCAGCTTGCGTCGGTTGAGGCGCACTGAAGTTTCCGGTTCCCCTTCAAGTGCGGAAAACAGGATTTCGGCTCTTTTTTGGCCGATTTCGGAGCTAATAAGGGTCTTGAACCCCTCTGGTAAGAATTTATCTTCAATCATTTCACCGCAAAATTAGCAAAAAACGGGGAATTTTGTTAATTTTGTAGTATGAAAATTCAATCGGCCCTTTATCTTGTGCCCGTTCCTATAAGCGGCGCCCCCGTTTCCGACGTAATTCCGTCCGGAAATCTGGAAATTGTAGGTCAGTTGCGCCATTTCATTGTGGAAAATCTTCGCACTGCGCGCCGCTATCTGCGTCATATTGATTCGGCGTTTCCTATCGCCGAATGCTCGTTCTCAGTCCTCGACCGCCATACCGGTCCGGAAGAGGTCAGTGCTATGCTCGATCCGCTGCGTCGTGGTTTTCCCGTAGGGGTTATGAGTGAAGCCGGATGTCCGGCTGTGGCTGATCCCGGCAGTCATCCTGTAGAGATTGCGCAGAAGGAAGGCCTTAAGGTAGTGCCGCTCGTAGGTCCCAGTTCGATTCTTATGTCGCTGATGGCTTCCGGCTTCAACGGCCAGGGTTTCTCATTCCAGGGTTATCTCCCTATCGATGCTGCTGAGCGGAAAAAGGCCCTTAAGCGCCTTGAGTCGGAGTCAGCTTCCAGGCAGATGACTCAGATTTTCATCGAGACTCCCTACCGCAACAACCGTATGGTGGAGCTTCTCGCAGAGACGCTGTCGCCATCTACTATGGTGTGCGTAGCCTGCGACATCACCGACCCCGAGCGGGAAGAAGTGGTCAGCTGCAGGGCTGCCGATTGGAAAAAACGTAAGTTCGACTTTGACAAGCGTCCGGCTATTTTTCTCCTCTATGCCGGGGCGAAAGGTGGCGATCGCCGAAGATATGAGAAGAAATGAGCAAGAAGATATATTTTGACCATCCTGAGCTCCCTTTTGAGGAGTGGGCCAACCCTTACGCTTCGGCTTCAGAGCCGCAGTCGCCTGTCCATGTGCCCAAGCCTCTCTACTTCTGCTCTTTCGGCAGCGGCTCGAGTGGCAATAGCTGTTATGTCGGAAGTGCTGAGGGTGGACTGCTCGTTGATGTCGGTATCCGCGCAGAGGAGATAGAGCGTGGCCTGGAGTCAAACGGGGTGGCTATGAAGCACGTAAAAGGGGTCTTGCTCACCCACGACCATTCCGACCATGTCAAATACGTCTATGCCCTTCTTCGCAACCACCGGCATCTGAAGCTTTTCTGCACCAACCGTGTGCTCAACGGTATGCTGCGCAAACATTCTATTTCGAAGCGAATCAAGGAATATCATGTCCCTATCTTCAAGGAGATTCCTTTCAAGATGCTCGACTTTGAGATTACGGCCTTCGAGGTGCCTCACGATGGCAGCGACAATATGGGATTCTCCATAGAGTATGATGGGCGCCGTTTTGTGATTGCTACCGACCTTGGAGAGGTCACAGAGCGTGCCCGCTACTATATGAGCCGAGCTACCTATCTGATGATCGAGTCTAACTATGACGCTTCAATGCTCCGCATGGGGCGCTATCCGGAATATCTGAAGGCCCGAATTGCGGGAGGTTCCGGTCATCTCGACAATAGGCAGACGGCTGCTTTCTTGACTCAGATTATCAATCCCGAACTCAATCATATATTTCTTTGCCATCTTTCAAAAGACAACAATACCCCACAGATTGCCCTGCGTACAGTGAGAGAGGCTCTTGAGGCTAAAGGCTTGAAAGTAGGCAATGCGATGGAGACGATGGAAGACCGCAAGGCCGATGTGCAGCTCGCCGCTCTTCCTCGTTTCGATATGACGAGATGGTTTGTATTTAGAAAATGATTCATTATGACTGACGGATCTGACATATTGCGCGCATCCTATCATACTCTTGGATGCAAGCTCAACTTCTCGGAGACTTCCGCCATAGGCATGCAGCTTGCGGGCCGTGGCATCATGAAGGCTCTTCCGGATGAAGTGCCGGATATTGTGGTGGTCAACACCTGTTCCGTGACAGAGATGGCCGATAAGAAAGGGCGCTCTCTGATTCGCCGCCTGCGCAACCGTTGGCCGGAGGCCACACTGGTGGTGACCGGATGCTATGCCCAGCTCAAGCCGAAGGAAGTGGCTGCCATTGAAGGTGTCGATATGGTGCTTGGCAATGATGAGAAGCTCCGTATCGCCGATTTCCTTGAGCAGTGGGAGGCCGACCGTCGTAGCCGCATTGCCGTGCACGACTATCTTGATATCCGGGAGTTTCGCGGGGCCTGTGAGCGCGGCGACCGCACCCGCTATTGGCTTAAGGTGCAGGATGGGTGCGACTATTTCTGCACTTATTGCACCATTCCGTTTGCACGCGGACGCAGCCGTTCCGGTAGTATCGCTGATCTCGTCAGAGAGGCTGAGAAGGCTGCCGAAGCCGGAGGCAAGGAAATTGTGCTGACGGGTGTCAACGTTGGTTGCTTCGGAAAGGATACCGGCGAGGAATTTCTTGAGCTTCTGAAGCGGCTCGATGCTGTGGAGGGAATAGAGCGCTACCGCATATCAAGCATTGAGCCAAATCTCCTCACCGAAGAAATCCTGCGTTGGATAGCATATGAAAGCCGTGCGTTCATGCCAAGCTTCCATATCCCGTTGCAGTCAGGGTCGGATGAAGTGCTTCGGTTGATGAACCGCCGCTACCGTACCTTGCTTTTCACCGATCGCATTTCCATGCTGCTCGATCTTATGCCTGATGCCTTCATCGGTGTCGACATCATTGCCGGAGCCCGAGGCGAGACACCGGAAGAGTGGGAGAGGAGTTTCGCATATGCAGCCTCTCTTCCGGTGAGCCGCTACCATGTGTTTCCATATTCAGAGCGTCCCGGCACAAAGGCACTTGGCATAGACTATCAAGTGAGTCAGGAGGAGAAGCACCGTCGTGTGGCGATGCTGACGAAACTAAGCGATGAAAAGCTCCGTGATTTTTCACGTCGATTTTTTTCTACATCACGCCCCGTACTGTGGGAACATCCTGATGCCCTTGAAGAGGGCCTGATGTATGGCCACACCGACAATTACCTGCGTGTATGCGCCAAAGCGTCCGACTCTCTCTACAACACCATCACCCCGGCTATCCTCACAGGTTTCCACGACCCCGAGACCCTCACCGCCCATCTTCCCTCACAACCCTAACCCTTAACACTTAATTACTTACCCCTTAACTCTTAACCCCTTACCCCCATGCCCCTCGGCAATATCCTATCAGTGATCATCCTCAACTGGAACGGCGCCCAACTGCTTCGCGAGTTCCTTCCCTCCGTACTGGCCAACACTCAAGGTCTGGAGGTAGAGGTTATTGTGGCCGACAATGGCTCTACCGACGATTCCCTGCAGGTCATGTGCCGGGAATTTCCCAATGTCAAGATGCTTACATTCGATGAGAACCTTGGTTTTTCCGGTGGCTACAACCGTGCCATTGCCGAGGTGGAATCGGAATTCGTGGTGCTATTGAATTCCGACGTTGAGACACCCCCGGGATGGTGGCAACCGATGTTGAAGTTCATGAACTCTCATCCAGGGGTAGGGGCGTGCCAGCCCAAGATCCTTTCATATAAGAGGAAAGAAATGTTTGAGTATGCCGGGGCTGCAGGGGGGCTGCTTGATAAGTATGGCTATCCGTTTTGCCGCGGACGCCTTTTCGACCGGATTGAATACGACCTTTGCCAGTATGATACCGGTCCTGAAGATATTGCATGGGCCTCCGGTGCCGCACTGATGGTGAGACGCGATGTCTATCTTGAGTCCGGAGGGCTCGATGAACTTTTCTTTGCTCATATGGAGGAGATCGATCTCTGTTGCCGTATCCACAATCTTGGCTATAGGGTGTGTGTAGTGCCGGAATCCCACGTCTATCATCTTGGTGGGGCATCTCTTGCGCAAGGCAATCCGAAAAAGACCTATCTCAATTTCCGCAACAATCTCCTTCTCCTTCATAAGAATCTTCCTGAGAAAAAAGGGAAGGAAGTGCTCTTCAAGCGTCGCCTTATGGATACACTTGCCTTCTTTATGTATCTGGCGAAGTTTGACCTTCCGAATGCAAAGGCAATACTGAAAGCACATTCCGACTTCAAGAAAATGAGAAAGAATTATGTCACCTTCCCCGACCGCGACATCCTCTCTACCCTTCCCGGCTCTGACCGCTGCATAGTAGCCGAGCGCTATCTCCCCTTTAAATCCAAAAGATAATATCTCCTTGAGTCTCCCATATCGAGATTAATCTCGAAAAAATAAACTTTCCAAGAAATGAAAAAGCTAATCTTAGTCAGCAACGACGACGGCTATATGGCCAAAGGAGTCCATGAACTTATGGCGATGCTCGCCCCCTACGGCGAAGTAGTGGCCGTCTGTCCCGACAAGGGGCGGAGTGGCCAGTCAATGGCTCTCTCATTTGATGCTCCGCTCCGTGTGAAGGAAGAGAAAAGTCCTGTGGAAGGGACTCGTCTTTATAGCTGCAATGGCACTCCTGTCGATTGTGTTAAAATCTCGTGCTACTCCGTGCTCGAAGGACGAACGCCTGACCTTGTGGTAGCCGGTATAAACCATGGCAGCAATGCATCTGTCAATGTGCTTTACAGCGGCACTATGGGTGCAGTGCAGGAAGGTTGCACATGGGGAGTCCCTGCCATCGGTTTTTCACTCACTACCCACGACCCTGATGCTGACTTCTCTGCCGTTCGGCTGGCCGTAGACACTCTGGTCCCGAAGATTCTGGAAGAGGGGCTTCCGAAAGGTATTTTCGTCAATGTCAATGTCCCTGCTGGAGTATCCCATGCCCCCCTAACGTACTGCCGCGAATGTAAGGCTCACTGGAGCGAAGAATATAAAAGGTATGAAGATCCTATGGGGCATTCATTCTATATGTTGTCCGGTTGCCTCATCAACGATGAACCGGCAGCAACCGATACCGACCTATACGCCCTCGACCATGGTTGCACCTCCATAGTCTTCGAACTCCTCGACCGCACCGCCCCCTCATCCCTCATCCCTCCTAATCTCAAAATCCCCCTACAGAAATAAAGTAAGCTCTCGGAGCCTCAGCTTCGATTCTGCAGAAAGAATATGCTCGGAGCTTCGTCCCAGTCTTCATCACCATAAATATCATCGCCAGTGTCATCAGTAATGAAGCTATGAAAAAAAATCCGCGCCCCATCCGCTCCCTCCGCGGACGGCGAAGCCTCATCCGCGTTGCCTGCAATCATAACATATCCACGCAAATTAGATCCTAAAGCAACGCGGAATGCATACGTATAGCGTGCCCGTCAAAAACATCCACGCAAATAAGATACTAAAGCAACGCGGATTGCGTAAGGCTTCGCCCCGCGTGCCCGCAGATTCAAGCGGATTAGCGCGAATATTTTCAATATAGCTTCATCCCAGTCTTCATCACCATAAATGTCATCGCCAGTATCATCAGTAATGAAGCTATGAAAAAAATCCGCGCCCCATCCGCCCCATCCGCGGACGGCGAAGCCTCATCCGCGTTGCCTGCAATCATAACATATCCATGCAAATTAGATACTAAAGCAACGCGAAATGCATAAGCGTTGCCTGCCATCAAAAAACATATCCACACAAATTAGATACTAAAGCAACGCGAAATGCATAAGCCTCGCGTACCCGTCAAAAACATCCACGTATGCATCTGGTCCGCCTAACCAAAAGGAAATATCGTATATTATTCGTTGCATTTTGTAAAATATTTATGAAATTTCTCATTTTGCGACAAAAATATACGTATTTGCTACAAATTCAAATACCACTCAACTACTACAAATTTGCATTAATAGATATTTATATTTAACTTTGCGGCCGATTAAAAATTGTTTCAGACAAGTAAACAACCCACTCTTATCTATAGCATGAAACTTATATAAACCGGAAGGTATATGCAGCTCAATTACTACAGCGGCGGAATAATCTCCGCTTCAAATACCCCCCCCGTCGCAAATCGCTGATTTATAGCTATTTGCAACAAAGGTCTGAAACCCTTTGTCTTCGTAGAAGCAGTGTCCTGCCGGCTCTGCTCCTATTGCTATGTCTATGGCTCGGCTCATCCGACTCTCTTGCCGGTCAGCCGAAAAACAATTTCGCCATAAAGACCAACCTTTTATACGATGCCACTACCACCCCAAACCTCGGTGTAGAATTCGGCGTCGGACGAAAAAACACATTTCAACTCTTCTACGGTCTTAATCCCTGGACCTTCAGCTCCAGCCACGGCGACCGAAAGGCAAAGCACTGGCTCCTCATGCCGGAGCTCCGGTGGTGGCCCTGTTCCAAATTCAACGGCCACTTCTTCGGCGTCCACCTCATGGGCGGACAGTTCAACGCCTCCAACGTCGACATCCCCCTTCCAGGAATCTTCTTCTCAGGTAACGATATCGCGAAAGATGTCCGCGATCTTCGCTGCCAGGGTGTCTATGCCGGTGCCGGCGTGACCTACGGCTACCAGTGGATCCTCGACCGACACTGGAACGTCGAGGCAGAGATCGGTGTCGGCTACAATCATGTCTGGTATGACCGATACCCATGCCATCAGTGCGGTGCGAAGATCGCATCCGGAGAGACTAACTATGCCGGTGTGACGAAAGTCGGCCTCAGTTTCCTTTACATCTTCTAATAAGAACCAGCCATGAAACCGATAAAGACTCTCATTACGCTCACAATAACAACCCTCTTGGCCTCTCCAGCCTTGGCTACTGTCAAGGAGTATATATCTGCCAATAATATCGAGACCTTCTTCACCGACAAGTTTCTCATCGTGACGGCAGACATCGTCCTTGATAGCCTCGACCTGAAGACCAACCGTCAGGTAGTCATCACCCCCATTGTGGAATCCAAGGACTCATCCCAAGACTCATCCCAAGGCTCCACAACCTCACAACCCAACAACTCCACAACTCCACAACCCCATAACTCAATAACCCTCCCCTCCGTACTCGTCAACGGACGCAACATGCATATCTCTTATGAGAGAGGATTGCTCAGCAACTTCCCCGCTTTGAAGAATCATGTGATATGGAAGGAGCTGAGGCGCTACAATGGCACTCGCCAGACGGTGGAATACGTTGCCAAGGTGCCTCTCGAACCATGGATGCAGGAGAAGGGTACGCGTCTCTCGCTGAGATATGACCCTTGTGGTTGCGGAGTCGCCTCAGCTCCCGAGATCTTCAATGTGCCTATTGAAGAACCTGTATTGCCGGAGGAACTTATCACCAACGCAATTGTTGCCATTCCCCCGATCAATGTGCCTGAGGTGCAGATACATGCCGGAAAGGCCCGTATACAGTTTGAGGTTGACCGTACCGCCCTTCATGTGGAGCCATATACTTGCCGCAACGGCCAGCGCATTGATAACCGCGACGAACTAAAGGTGATCGATGACTCCGTGAAATACGCTCTGTCTGATCCCAACGTTGAGCTTGTCGGCATCGATATTTGCGGCTACGCTTCTCCGGAGTCACCCTATCTTCATAATGTGGAATTGGCTGACGGCCGAAGCATGGCTCTTGCCGATTATCTCGCTGACCATTATCGCCTCCCGAGGGAAAATGTCACCTACTCATATGTGCCTGAAAACTGGGGTGAATTCCGTGAGATGGTTTTGAACTCTAACGAGATCTCCGAGTTGCAGCGCAGACGTCTCCTCGAACTTATCGATGCTCCCGCTACTACCCCCGAGGAATATGACCGTAAGGAAACACTCCTGAAGACGGATCCCAGATACGCCAACCTGTATAAGAATATCATACTTCCTGACTGGTTCCCGAAACTTCGTGCCACTACCTTCGCTCTAAAGACGCAATTGAAGGATTTGGACGATGAACAGCTTAAGCAGGCTTTCAAGACCAGCCCCGGCAAGATGTCGCTCCAGCAGTTGTGTCGCGTTGCCAATGAATACAACTCGGATTCCGATGAATTCAATGATGTAGTGCTGACTGCCCTGGCGAAATACCCCAACGATCAGATAGCCATCGTCAATGCTGCTATTGGTGCAATGGCGCGTGGTGAATACGACCGTGCAAGGTCATTGCTCAAGGATGCCGAGCAGACGCCGGAAGTCTTCAACATGAAGGCTCTCATGGCTGAGGCCGAAAGGGACTATGCAGGCGCAGCCCGTTTCTATCAGCTTGCCGGAGACCCGGAGAAGGCCGAGATGCTCCGCAAGAAAGACGAACGCTTGAAAGAAATCCTCGACTCAAACAATTAAAATTAAATAAAATAAATAATAGATTTATCAGGCTAAATCAGGTAATATCAAGCTAACTCCTGATTAATACCGATTTATCCAAACCCCTGAAATACCAAAGACAACTAACAAAAACAAACATAATACAAACCCAAAAAACAAAAAGTATGAAACTAAAACAATGGCTCTACGGAGCGACGGCACTCGCGATGCTCGCGGCCTGCTCCGACAAGGACATCGCCCCGGACACTGGTGGTGGAATTAACAAAAATGATGGATCAGGCTTTGTATCTATTCAGATTGGGTTGCCCACTACGGCAGTTACACGTGGTGCAAACGATAATTTTGATGATGGTCTTGCAAGTGAGTATGATGTAAAAAAGGTCGGCATTCTTTTCTTTACAGGTCGTGAAGAAAATGCAAAATTCTTAAAGGCATATGATTGTCCTTTAGGTTTTGAAACTCTTGATCCAGAAAAGGATCAAGTAACTTCTATCCATAGAGTTGTATTTTCAGTTGATATTACTGAAAATAGTGAATCTCTTTGGGCTCTCGCTGTCGTAAACTACAATAAGATTTTGAGAATCAATGAAGCCGGTGATGTGACTATACTTGCTGATGGCACCAGTGAAATTCCATTCAATAATACAAAATCTATAGAAGATTTTTTGGCACTTACTACAGCAAAAAATCTTTCTACGGTCACAACAACCGATGGTTTCTTTATGACTAATACTCCATATACAACAGCTCCTGGAACTGGAGATGATGCCCCGACTGGTTTTGTTCATCTTCTTGCTGCTGTTGATAAGGAAAAAATAAAGAAGACAGAAGAAGAAGCAAGAAATAATCCTGCAGCTGAAATATTTGTTGAGCGAGCAGTTGCAAAAGTAAGTGTAGTTCAAACGGTAGAAGATTTAACTCCGAATGCCTTGCCAGATGTGAATAAAATTGAATGGGTAATTGACAACACAGAACCTAATACTTTTGTTGTGCGTCACCTGGATCTGGAAAATGTTAATAATGGAGATGCAACTGCGGCTCCTAATTGGTTAGCATATACACATACCTCTGCCTTTACACAGAAAACACCGACATTTAGGTATCGTTTTGTTGGTAATACGCGGTTTAATTATAATAGCACAGAGATATATCCTGAAAATCTTGATATGTATCGTATTTACTTTGGGGTTGATCCTCAGGGAAAAGGTATTGAATATGATGAAAATAGCACAACAATGAAAGTGTTGAAAGACACTGATCCAAACTTTGCTACAGCTTTTAAGGCAACGGGGGCAACATCTCCTCAGTATTGCTTTGAAAATACATTCGATGTCAAGCACATGGATTACTATAATACTACTCGTGCTCTTTTCAAAGTGACATTTGCTGGAGGCGATTTCTTCACTCGTGGTATTGATCGGAAAACTAGATATGTTTATAAAGATGCGGCTTCTACAATGGCTCATTTCGCGATAGAAAATTCTGATGTTGTTGCTGCATGGACAAATCATTTTAATACAGCTCAAACAATTACCATCACTGATTTGAACTTTGTGAATAGCAACGGAATTAGAACTGCGACAAATAATTGGGTCAAAATTACTTTTGATGTTGTGGATGGTCGTCTTGTTATTACTGATCTGGTATTATATGATGGAACTGGGCAGCAAACGGCAAATATAGTTAATCTTCCGACTGGGGTTAATCTTGATAAAGTTCTAAAGGATATTAATGATCAAGTTACATTCAATGCTTACATAGGAGGGGTAGCTTATTATGCCGTACGTATTAAGCACTTTGGTGATGACTTGACTCCATGGATAGAACCTAAAGATGAAGATGGAAATATTATTGAGACACCTTCAACAAATGTATCTTATAGTATCGGAACAGGTTCAAACGCATTGATAGATGCTAATAAAAATTATCTTGGTCGTTATGGAGTTTTACGTAATAACTGGTATGAACTTAATATTTCGCAAATCAATAAATTTGGTGAACCAACAGTTGGTGATCTAAAACTTGATGAGACTCCCGATGATAAGAATGAACCTGAACAGGCTATAGCGTGCAAGATTAATATTCTCTCATGGGCTAAGAGAACTCAGAGCGTTAAGTTCTAATCTTCCTGTTGACTTGAAGATTTATATATTATAGTTATTGTTAGAAGTGCGGAGGGAAGTCCTCCGAGGCATTCCCTCCGCACCCCCTCTTTCGCAATTGTAAACAGTCTTTAAAGACCTTAAGGACCTTAAAGACTTTCATCTCCACATTCCTCACTCCTTTACAGAAAACTGAAACCTACAACTAATTGTGCATTATGCATTATGCATTATGAATCATTTTAAGCTTTCTCATATACTTCTGCTTTCCATCCTATTACTGTCAGGGATGGCAGTCTCTTCCTGCTCCATGGTGGAGGAGGACCGTGTCGACTGCCCCACAGGACTATTTATCCGTTTCGTTTACGATTACAATACTATGCGCGCAGACATGTTCAAAGACCACGTCGGTCATGTGCAGGTCTATATTTTCGATGAAAAAGGTAAACTCGCGGCTGAGCGTTCGGTAAGCAACACTGACCTCGACGCTCCATTGTCTCGCTACGGCTATACCATGCACTTCACTCCCGAAGAGCTTCCCGCAGGCCGCAGCTATCGCATCCAGGCTGTCGCTATGCAGCGCGACTGGAATGACGCACTCACGACACTCGGCGCTAAATATCGCCATGCCGTATCCCCGACAGATCACTCCGAGAGCATGACTATTTCTCTCGACCATCATAACATACCGGTTGACGGCACTCAGCAGTACCCGGTAAGCGATCTTGCTCCCCTCGACACCCTCTGGCACACTCTGAAAGTGATCGCACATGATCCCACTGACACTGCTGTAGTACCTGACATTGACAGGACAGCCAAGCCATACTCCATCTATCCCATCGAAGACCAGATGGTGAAGTTGGAGAAAGAAAAGGCTACCTACGCTACCGTATCGCTTATCCGCGATACCAAGCACCTCAACCTCACTCTCCGCCATGTCGACGACCCGGAGACTGTCTTCGCCACAGACTACGAGGTGAGGATTATAGACAACAATGCCCACCTTACACACGACAACACCGTGCTCACCCACGACTCCGTGCGCTACACTCCATACGCCTCATGGACATCACGCCTTCTCGACAATAATAAGGTTGAGATAGAAGATGTACATATGGGTAACCCGGGGCAGTATAAAATGCCCGGATTTGCAGAGAGTGGTGAGTGGAGCCAGGAGGTAGGAACTCGAGACCTGGAGGACGCTGACCCGGCAAAAGTGCTTCAGCGCACCGCCCACTACAATATGATGTTTAATCGCCTTATGCTCGACGACGAAGACATCGACAACAATGCTTCTCTTGAGATCCGAAATAAGAAGACCGGCGACCTGGTAGCTCATGTCAATCTCCCCTATATTCTCTCTGTGGGGCGTCAGGCATACGAGATACAGAACTATGGTCACCAGGAATATCTAGACCGTGAACATGACTACCATCTCGACTTCTTCTTAAAGGGTGATTCATGGTGGGCGATTGAGATTCACGTACTCTCTTGGAGTAAGCGAATTCAGAATGTAGAACTTTGATTACATGTGTTTCTATGTTCCGTATATAAATCAAATGAATGAAAGTAAACTTTAATAATTAATAATTAATATTTTGAAGAAAAAACTCGACATATGGAAATGGTTTACGCCCCTTGTCTTACTGCTCGCTACAGCGTGTGGTCATGACGATCTCGTCGTACCCGACGAATATCCGGAAGAGAAACCCTCTCCGTATATCGAAGTCAGAATTGCAGTACCTGCTGCTAATCCTCTAACTCGCTCTAACCCTATGGGTGGTGAAGAAGGAAACGGCAGAGAACGAGGGATCGAGAACGAAGACAAGATCCATGACATAAACGTCTTTTTCTATATTGAGGAAGTTGATGGTAAGGGAATGGATAGCAAGGATGAAACTGTAATAATAAAACATATTTATTATAATCTTGACAACGCGAGTGATAGTTATAATAGTGCTTTGCAGTCAATATATGAAGATACACATCAAGATGATTCTTATTCTCCCTATTATGCTACAAATTATTTGACCTTGAGATTTGAGTGCTCTGATGAAGACATAGCAAGGGTAGAATCAACTGGTATTAATTTTGTGGCCATTGCAAATGTTGGACCAATGCAAACAGTTAGTTTTCCCAATTTAGGTAAATTAAGAAATATAAATCTTGATAACTTTGGCAGTAATACTTGGTCTTCAACCTTTGATACTTTTTCTCGGAATGCCTCGAAGATGGATTATTTCTTGATGACTACGGCTTATAATGAGGAAAGTAACTACGATGGAATAAAGACTGGAACAAATAAGATAGGTAATGATTACATAGGTAGCACTACTCTTCAAAGAATGTATTCTCGTCTTGACCTATGGTACAACAGTGTTAAAAATTCACCTGATGGTAATGAAATAAAAAAAGGTGAAGAGATTAGAGAACTAAAATATCAAGTTGTAGATGAGGACGATAAGGATTTGAAGATTAATAATTCTGTCTATCTGACCAATATTTTGCCTGTAAATGTAATGCAGAAGCCATCATACCTTTTTAAAATGGTGACTAATAGTATTGATAATTTTGATTCTGATGGACTTAAAAATGTTTTAACTGCAAATAATTATTTGTGGGGTGGCAAGGAGTGTCCTACAGATGGCCCTTATTCATCTAATGCTTCCACCAATGATTTTCCGGAGAATTATGTGATAGAACGACATACACTTGAAAAAAGCAGTAACGGAGGTGGTGATTATGAGACTTGGTATGGTAATTCGTCCTTGTCAAAGGTTATGGGGAAAGACCCGGATAACTTGGAATCGGGATACAAAGATGGCGATAATGAACACAGCATAAGAAACAATAATATTGGAAAATTCTCAGAGTATTACCATGAAACAAAAGCAAAAGGAGAGTATGATGCTAATTACAATTGCAATCATATTTCTATCATAGGTTATGCTAATGAGAATACTCATCCGATGGATTGCTTCCATAGCCACTACCTGACTGGTATGGCATTGCGTGCTATATATGTCCCTGAAACGATATACAGTGGTTATGATTCAAATACTAAGCTACCAATATCTATGACATTGGAACAAAAGGCCGAGTTTGTAATTAAAGAAACTGTTGAAGGAAAGGAGAAAAATAAAAAAATATACCGTTATTCACCGTCGAAAGATAGGAAAGTATTGGAAGAAGACGCTCTTTATTTTATTGACCGCTCAGCGTTGGATGCTTACGAGAAAGATCATATAGACGACCAAGCGATTGTGACAGAGTTTGAAGTTGGTAGAGAACCAGTAAATAACTCATTAGGCTTCGTATGTTACTATAATCTTTGGCTTCGTCACTATAATAATGAGAGTAATGATCCTCAGACAACCTATCCCATGGAATATGCGACAGTACGCAACAATATATATCGTGTAGCGGTTTCATTCAGTGGCCCTGGTGACCCTGAGCCTACCATGCGCGAACCGGACACAATGAAAGCCCGTATCTTCGTCCGCAAATGGAACTACCGTGAGGAAGCGACGATAATATTCTAACATGGATAACCAATTGCCTGGTAGGGACGCACGGCTCGTGCGTCCGACTACCGGGATATTTTAAATTCTTACAACGACGACAATGTTGATGACAATGACAAGGAAAAAACAACATACTGAGGCTCATACTGAGGGACGAGGCAAGATTCTGCTTGCCGTTTTCTGTTTTATGCTTTATATCTTGCTGTTCTTTTTGTTTGCCGCATGTGGGCAAACCGGCCAAGACGATCCCGACAATCCCGGCTTCGAGCAAGGCATACCCACAGAAGTAACCTTCTCCCTCTCCTCCCGCTCCAAAAACCAGACACGAGCTGGAGAGGATCCGGGTACTCCAAAAGACCCCAACGCCCCAGTTGAATTAATCCATGACTGGTGGATCGCCTTCGTTGATAAGAATGGAAAAGTGACGATCCAACAGCGAGGTTCTTACTTCACAGAAGGTTTCGAAGCTGAAACGTTCAAATGTATCATCCCATCAGGCACATACGATATCTACGCCTTCGCAAATATTCCGGCTAAGTCAGCAGAAGATGTTAAGAAGTTGATAGATGAGGAAAGCGGTTTGGAATCAATTCTTGGAGAGTATAAATTTGATGATGACAAGATGCAATGGCCCCAAAGCCAAAACATCCCCATGACCGGATTTATTAAAAATGCTAAGATTCAAAATACTATAGAGGAAACCTTCTCCATCGAAGTAATCCGCGCTGTTGCCAAAATTGAATTTGATTTTGAAAATCCCTCTGATGAAGACATAACGCTGGAAAACTTAAGTTTTGGAAGAATCACCAAAAGTGATGTGTCACTCTTTCCTCAATATAATGCACTTGATAATAAGACAGCGTACAATCCTTTCGGTACCCCATCATATAGTGCCCTCAATTATACTTTTAATAATACAACACTTGCTAAAGCAACAGGGAAACACAATTTGTATTTCTACTGCAAGGAGTCGCTTGCCCCACAAGAAGACTATCAGTTGGATGGTGTCGATTATAAAAAAGATTCCTTTAGAATAGATCTTACAATCTCCAAGGGAGGCACTGAAGAGACTAAGACTTTTTATACTACCACTATACTCCGTCACATCAATCGCAACGACTGGATTCATATCCCTATAAAATTCAATGACTGGATAGTGATTTGGAGGCTTCATTTCTATCCACCTATCGGTGGATATCCTCCAGTCCTTAACCAGAATGGTAACGGAGATAATATCGAAGCCACTGTTACTACAGGAGGTGAGTTTGAACTTTATCCGGTCCAGATTAAGAGGAATAATCAAGAAATAGATTATTCAACCGAAGTTGATTGGCAACATGAGAATATGGCTGTTAATGTACTCAGTGAAAGTGCTGATTTGTTTATTACTGACAGGAGTCCAAAAGTAGTAAAAAATCCGGGTAATAATGATAATCATGCGGTAAGTGATTTAAAATTCCCTTACATAGTAGCAGGTGAATTGGATCCCTATAAGACGGGAGATGCCAAAGTGCAAATTATCTTTTATTTAAAAGAGAATACCAATATTGAAACTGAGTTTAAGTGTATCTTCACCATACATCGCCGGAACCCAGCTACAACTAATCCATGATTATTCGTCTTTAAATACCTTAAAGCCATTCATCCAAACTCAGATCAATAATGAAACCAACAATACACACTTCCTTTCTCCTCCCTTTACGTCTTTTCGTGAGACGTCTGCACCGAGGCTCGAAACATAAATATGCATTATGCATTATGAATTGTGCATTCCTGTCGGCTCTCGCTGCAGGACCCAAGATAGAATTTCCCGAGACGTCAAAGAGCTTCGGCACTTTCCGTCTCGATCTCATTCAGACGATGGACTTCGAGTTTGTCAACACTGGCGATGAACCACTCCTCATCCTCAACGTCAACACCGACTGCGGTTGCACTGCCGCCGGTTATCCTCGGGAAGAGATTGCCCCAGGCGACACGGCCAAAATCTCCGTCCGATACAACGGCCGCAACAACCCAACCGGCACTTTCCGCAAGCAGGTCCGCGTCCGAAGCAACGACCCCGACAACCCTCTCGTCCGCCTCTTCATCAAAGGCAAAGCGATAAAAGGATAGCGTTTGGCGAGAGTCAAACACCTTAAAGACCACTGACCACAGATAACAAAACAACGAAACACAAAAAATTTTAATATATAGAATGAAAAAGCCCTCCATAATACTATCTCTACTAACCGTGACCGCCGCCCTCGCCACCCTCCCGGCGCTGGGCGACCTTGATTATTTGAAAAGGGATTACACCTACTTGGAAAAAATACCAATCGGGAGAATTTCTTCATATACTGATACATACACAGACACTAAGAAAAGAGTGACTGGAAATCTCTTGGATAATAATAAAGATACCGAGTGGATTTCCTGGCGAGAGAATATTATTTGGGCGGAGGATTATAACCAGACTCGTTATTTTTCTGATTTCATAGTCGATGGTAAAAATGATGTGGTGCAGAATGGATGGACAGTCCAGGGAACTAACAAGACTACATCTATTACTGGCAACAACCTCTTGTTGCTCAATAATCGTGGAGGTATATATAGACAGTATAGAATTTTTGAGCCTAGAGCTGAGTATCCAGAACTACAAGGTGCATTTAAAGCCGGTACTTATAAACTAAAACTCAGAGTTAAAGGAGATGTAGCTGGTAGTGCATACGGATTTTTGGGAACTTACGATGCAACCTCCCCAGTACATGAATCTTTTCCGGTAACAACGGAATGGACAGAGCAGGAAGTAACATTTACAGTGGAACCCGGAACGAATCTTTCAAATGCCTTTTGTTGCGTTCAGCCGGAAGGCTATGCCGGTACACTTGAGGTAGACTGGGCAGAACTGTCGTATGAAGGAACAGATAGTTCCAAATATAATTATTTAATTGATTATAATTCCTATCGAGCTGATGATAATTTCACAGGACAAGATTCCAATTTAGTAACTTTTGAAAACGGATATCTTGTAACACTTAATCCAACCGGTTGGTTCCAATTTCCGACGACTCCAGACCTAACGCTTGAGCCAAATACTCAGTACCGCATAACTATTAATTTGAGAGGGGCTGGATCAAAAAATAATGTAAACTGCTGGATTGGTAGTAAAAATTCAAATACTGCCTATGGAAATATTCCAATAAATATTACGACCAGTTTTGAGGATAAAATATTGACATTTACCACTCCGCCTCTAGCTCCTGCAAATTATAACCCGGAAGAGGACACAAATGCTTATTTTAAAACGAATGAGCCCACAGTTGTAAGAATACAGGTAGGCACATTTGAACCAAAAATTGAAATAAGCGGTGTAACAGTAGAGAAGGTCGGTGGAGAGACCATAACATACAATTATACAGATTTTCAGCATTGGCCTTTCTCAAATGGTAATGAATATCGCCCAGCACTTGAAAGCGATAAAACTACAGGAAAGACAGTTGCAAGAGTCACAGGATCGAATCTCAAATCCACTGATAGGTTTAGGTTCGCTACTGGAGTTCATTTACTAAGTGATACATACACATTAAAGGCAAGAATAAAAGCTGATTCTCCGGGAACTATCAAATTGATGATAGGAAGTGGAGCAATGGATCAACGTGGGAATGCAACTATCTCAATACCACAGGCTTCAGATGATTATGTAGAATATTCTGTTCCTATTAAGCCAATAAATGATGACAATAATCCATTACCTGAAGAAGATTATTGGATTGTTTTCGACCAATATAATTATGGAGGCAATTTTTCTGTAGAGTCCTTTGAACTCATCTCGGATTCAGACCATACAGAAACTGTAAGTTGGAATATCAAAAACGATGGCGATAATACATATGGTACAGACAATCTAGATCATAGAGAAATAAAATCTGTACTTGAAAATGGAGTAGAGAATAGCATCATCTATTCTTATCCTTTGCCTACGACAAGAAAAGTGATTGCTGCGGTAGGAGATGGGGCTCACACAGATCAGCAATATGAAAATAAAGCTGGATTTGCTCTTGAGAATAATCATATATACACTGTTTCATATAAGATAAGGAGTGATAGGGCTGGATCAGTGACAACTTTGCTTGCAAACAG
The DNA here is from genome assembly GCA_964432215.1 of uncultured Sangeribacter sp. Taxonomy (GTDB): domain Bacteria; phylum Bacteroidota; class Bacteroidia; order Bacteroidales; family Muribaculaceae; genus Lepagella. Next base: position 4,559 of record CAYSMP010000029.1, on the reverse strand, counting down.
CGATGATCTGAACAATGCTAACCAGAGTGGAAATGTCTGGAATAATCCTATAGGCACAAGTGATGTTGTGGAACTCGAACCCGATGTCACCCAGACAGTCTATACCACTATCCGAACAACCGGGGCTGCCAACAGTGGCGCCGTAGTCCTTGACTTGGGCTACAACCTCGGTCGTGTCGAAGTGACCGACCTTAAGGTAATGGATAATTATGATCCAAACATACGCGAGCATGCGCTGACAACCGGCACTACCCAATCCAAGGCGCAAGCCGGACCATATTGGTCTACAATGACGCAACAACAAATTAGACCCTTGTATAATTTGTCTCTTTCCTCTGATGCCACATATACTGTTACTGTCAGATTAAAAGCTACTGAAGCGGGAAAATTATGGTTAAATTTAGGATCAATATCTGTTGGTGAAAATTTCTCTGCCAGCGATGATTGGACAGATGTTGTGTTTACAATAAGTGGGGTTGAGTCCACCAATAGTGGTGAACTGGTACTGAGATTAAGTGCAGAAAACAGTACTGCTTATAATGAAGATAATTACGGAGGAGAGATAACTATCCAGATGGTCAAGATGATATCTTCTGCTTGGCTTGATGAAGTTTCAAAGACCATAGCATGGGATTATAAGGGTTTGACGACATATCCCAACTATAGTAATTATGTTCCTGAGATAATTAATGATCGGGCTGTAATAACTCGGAATAGTTCTACTCCAGCAGATAAAAGTTGGATTTTCTTAAAGATGGGTTTGGATATAGAAGTTGGTAGACCATATAGATTTTATTCAACATTAGTTGGAACGGAATCTGTATCTCTATGGTCAAGGATTGGTAATTGGGGATCGAATGTCAGTGGTAGCCTTACTGTTCCTACTACCTTGCAAGAGACTTATGTTCAGTACCCAGATGCTGTAGAGTCTGATGCTTATGATTTGCTAATAAATATGCCCGATAGAGATTGCGTGATACAGATTGAAAGAGGTAGAGTTGTTCCAAATGCAAATGACCATATAATATGGTATTCAGGCGAATCAGCATCTAATGCTCCAAGTGCATATTGGGGATATGTTAATTATCAGAAAAATGCTGATGGACTTCAATTGAATGTTCAAGGAAATACCAAGGACATCTTTGATAATCTGAGCCTTGAAACTGGCAAGTCTTATATGGTTGAGTTTGATATACAATCGACTGCCGGACCATACATTGTGACACTTGGGAATGGAGCGGCTATTCAGACACGAGAGTTTGTTATAACTCCGGAGGAAGCAGGTAAGTTAGTAACTAAGAAGGTGGAATTTGGCTCTAATAGTGCTGAAACCGGTACATTAACACTCACTCCTGCATGCTATACGGACTATATGGATGTGAAAAATATGAAGGTTACTCCTTACACTCCTGCTTTCAACAGCGGAGATAAGATCGGTACAGACTTCTTTGATGTAGAATTGAAAGATAAATATACTCTTGACACAGATGGAAAATATCTTTTCCAAATCAGTTGTGTCTCTAATGGCGCAAATCAAGCTGATGGTACTCCAAAAAATGTCATGATATGCGGAAGTAGCGACGGAAAAAATTATGAGAGATTAGGATCTTATGAAGTGGGAGAGTGGAGCAATGGTAACGCTTTTGTCAGTACCATCAACAATCCTATGAAGAATATTTCCGACAATATGAAATATCTCCGTTTCTACTGCCTTGACAACGAGGGTGGTGAGACTGCCATCTGTTTCCCTAAGGATCAATATGGAAATTACGATCAGGACAATGCCTACAGTGGCAGTATGATGCGCATGACTCGCTTTGGCATCTACAAGCAGAGCACCATGTTTGCAACCGATAAGGCTAAATATGGATCTGATTTGAAAGATGAGACATACGAAAAATTCGATAATTGGGCATTGCCCATTATAACTCGCTTCCAGATAGAAGCGTTAGGCCAGCAGTATGCTTATCCGGGGGCAACGCTCACCGACATGCTCGAAGTGAAAAAGGATGTTGAGGTTTGCGGTGAACTGTTTGATAACGATAACCTTGGCAAGCAATATGCCCGCACTACATACTGGGACACTACCTGGCCTTTACTGAAGGATCAAAACCTTGCTACTGACAAGTATCAGTATCTTGAATATGGCAAGTTCCAATATCCTGCTGATGATGACGGCAGCCGTGACTATGACTGCATTGATCTTCTTCTTCCAGACATGGAAGATCTTGGCGTTGTAAAGAAACTGAATGGCAAATTCAATGATAACGGTTACTACCAGATTGTAGTGAATCTGAAAAGAAGTACAGGATACGTTGACCCATATAATAACAGGGTGGTCTATCAAATCACCGAGAAAGATGCAGACGGGAACCAAACAATTCTGTCAGACGAGACCGGAGAGTTTAAGAACCGGGCTAACGGTTTCCCTATGGAGATCAGCTATCAGGGTTTCACTATTGGCGATAACTACTATAAAAATATTCATACTTTAGATAATACAGAAAAAGTAATCACGTTCCCCAATGTTGCGGCTGGCGACAGCATACAGTTTGCTCTCAAGGTTGAAAAAGGTTGGGATGGCGTGAGAATATTCTGCCGTGAGAATACCGGGAATCTTGAGCGAAGAGCAGGAGGCACAAAGGAAACTAATTCAGTAGAATCTGATGCCAACACTCGAGTTGTAAATGTCAGAAACAATGCTCCGGTTCCAGGCACACGAATGATGCGTCTTGCCGAAATACATGCATATGTTGAGTTGGACAAGATAGATCTTGAATCTGAAACTGGAAGAAAAAGATATGACCTTCTCTATAACAACCGAGAGGACTTCAATACAAGAAAGTGGAAGCACACTCAGGGCATTATAGATGATATAAACAATGTCAATTCTGTACATGACACGACCGATGAACTATATATGAAGAAAGGTTCTGGAGGTCAGACTTGGAAAGATGTAATTGACAAGTATAAGGATTTCTTTGATGAGCAGGGTATCGAATACCCAGACTTCAGTCTGCTCAATAATCCCTTCAATGATGAGGACGTTGTTCCATCTAATGGAATGCAACGAACAAGGAGTTCTTATGATGGTCAGCAAAGACAGCGCACCTACACTATTCTTCATGAAGTGCTTGCTCTTCCTGGTGAACGAGTTGACCTATATCCGCAGTCTGATATTTGGCAACCAAACGGTTATAACTATCAGGAGCAGTTCGTAAGATGGTATGACTATCTGACTGATAAAGCTCCGGACTATCTATATTTCTTTGCAGAACCAAAATCCGTAATAAAGACTAAGGATGCCGGATTCATAGGAGGAAAGACACTTCTTGACCATGGTCTTCGTGGCAAGGGAACTGTTGCTTCTGTATATTTCAACACAACATCCCCTAATGAGGACTGGTCGTATGATGATAAGGATACAAAGAGAATGAAAGACCAGTGGGTGGCTGCTGACTTCTCCCTGGCATTCAACAATAAGCTTCAAAAACGCCTCGGAAGAGAGGATGGGCAGACTGGCGAAGAGATTCAGGAGCCAGTCATCAATTTCCGCCATCTATTCCACATAACAAGCGGATCACTTTTTGCGGACCGCTATATGGCAACTGCGGAAGGCAACCAACATTATGCAAAGTCTAACCGGCGCTATATATCAACTTTTGAAGGCAAGACCTTCAGAATTCGTCTTGAGCAGGCGATGCCCGTAGAAGAGACAACCAAGTCTCCGTTCTATTACAAAACTGAGGCTGGGGAATATAAGCGCGTGCGAGGATATGATATCTATACATATAAATTAGGAGAAAATCAGAAATCTGACGATATTATAAAAGATATCAAATTCACAGCAGGAGGAAATGATGAAGATGCCCTGAAAGATAATGCTGCTGGAGCTAACGACCGTATGTTTATTATGGACGACGCCAGCATATTCCCTCATATTGATTCGTATGTGGAGACTACTACTGATGCTTCAAAGTGGCTACGCAACAGCAAGCAGTTTGCCCGATCTATCAAATGTGACAAAGATTATGCAAAAAAAGGCAGATATCTTGTGAGAATATATGGTAAGGGTGAGGATAGAAATTTGATTCATCTAAAGAGCGAGAAAGGTGAAGAAGTGCCTTTGGTTATCGCTGAGTATGAGGTGGAGTTTGTGGATGATTTGCATGCCTCCTTCCTTCCGGAAGCTACACTCAATGCCTTGCCTGAGGATGATGATAGATATCATCATACAGAAAAATATCTTGATGATCATTACGGCAATGGAAAAAGTGACTACAAGGCTGTTAATTTTGACAAATATGCTATCCTGAAATCTGATAATGTTATTGTCGACAAGGGAGCAGCTCCGGTTAACTTTAAACAATATGGATTCTTTGAGTCCAAGGAATGGGGGCAACGAGCTCAACGACTGAAGTTGCCTATAGCTTGGGGCAACAGTAACTATGGCTTCGGGTATTCTGATCAAGGTGACTATAATATGTTCCGACTTGCTGACCACTCAGCAATCACTGCATATAGAACAGCTGCGGATAAGAAACCTGAGAGTGAAAATC
>CAYSMP010000028.1:0-30472 GCA_964432215.1 uncultured Sangeribacter sp. | reverse complement strand
TACCGTCCGTATGGTGACGGTTCCAGCTGTTCTGATAATATGCACCGATGCTGTGTCGGTCGTTGATCATATACGAGAAACCGAGTTTGCCGGTCATGTCATTGTACGATTCCTTGCCAATGGTGCTGACATACTGCCGGTATGTGCCCCGGAAGGTTGTGGTGTTCATGTCATTAAGACGGTCAAATCGGTTGTTGCCTCTCCACCATCCGTAGTTTGCGAATATCTCAAGTCCTCCTGTACGGTATTTCAGATCGAGGGAGTTGCCAGTTCGGAAGTAGTGTTGGAACCCATTATCAGTGCGAAGTGTTACGCTGAAGCCATCTCCCTTGGGCGGCTTCGTGCGGATACGGATAACCGACTTTACATCCGCAGCGTATGCAGCCCCGGGATTTGTGATGACTTCCACATTCTTGATGTCGCCTGAGTTGAGTTGTGAGAGCTCCTGAAGGTCGTTGACCTTGCGCCCATTGATATAGATTGCCGGCGAGCCTTTTCCGAACACTTCGAGAGTGCCGCCGTTGTCTATTACCATCGGGACACGTGCAAGTACATCGTTGGCAGTTCCGGCTATTGCGAGCGAACTCCCCTCGACATTAGTCACCAGTGCGTTTCCTTTCATAGTGGTTGCAGGGCGTGTCGCCTTAACCACTACCTCTCCGAGTTCCACAGCGGAGGGACGAAGTGTGATAACTCCCATATCTCCCGATTGAGGGACATTTGAGGTAAAAGGTTCATAACCAACGAAAGAGACTTTAGCTGTCAGAACGCAGTCTTTATCCGTTGGTATGGAGAATAAGCCTTCTGCATCGGATATTCCTCCGGCGACGAATGTTGAGTCGCAGTAGAGGGCGACGTTCACAAAGTCGAGAGGAGCGTTGTTTTCGTCAAAGATTTTGCCTTTGATGTCACGGCCAAATGCCGGGATGACTGCAAAGAGTGCAATCAGAAATGCAATTGTATTTTTCATCGTGTTCGCTTTTTGATTTCAATTAGTGCGTCGATAAGGCTTCCATCAAGGTCAATGCCTTTTTCTTCCATCTTATCGGTGATTTTTTGTTTGGTGTCGTTGAGCACACTGCAATCGAGGTCTTCCCAAGTAATGATTTCAGAACCATCACCATTAGTAGTCACCCTGGCATTGCGCTCAGTTTTATTTCCGGCATAGTCTGTCACATTATATATGACGACTGCTTGGAATTGACCATTGTCAAGGTCGTGGGTGTCTGCCAATCCGATGTATTCAACATCAGGGACTGAGTCAAGGTAGTTGAGGGTTGCAGAACCGATATTACGGTCTCGCTTATCGCCCAAACCGACGTTCCAACCGCAAGACGTGACGGCGGCTTGTGCTGCTATTACAGCCATAGCGAGCATTAAGATCTTCTTTTTCATTTGCGTCAGTTTTTAAATTTCCTGATGCAAAATTACATCTAAATGAATCTTAATGCCAAATATAAAAGTCTTAATACACAAAATGCAACCCGCTGATTATCAGTGGTTGCATTTTATAAAAGTCTTAATGCAGCTATGTCAGGTCTTAATCGGTCTTAATCGTCAGTCTTCTCTCTGAGAAAAGTGACGATATCCTCTTTCTCCGGTACTCCCAATTTCTTCCGAATGGAAGATTTGCGGACATAGATGGTAGAAGTAGTCTGAGCAGTGATGACGCTTATTTCCTTTGTGGAAAAACCTGCCAACATAAGCACAATAATCTGCTCCTCCTTTGGTGTTAGGGTGTCACCCCAAGCAGTATGCAGTTTTTTATAGAAACCTGAATAGAGTGTATTGATAAGCTCAAACACATTGTTCCAATTGACAAGTTCACCCTCAGTGTCACTTTCAATAGATGATATCTTACGAAGCATCTCACGATTCTGCTCAGTCGGAGTTTCGGCTACCATCTTGATTATGCCAAGTTGCTGAAGCATGGCTTGACGCAAAGCTGAAGGGTTAGGGCTATCTATTCCCAATGGGGCAGTTCCGCCAGACACTTTCAATGCCGTGACATCAAACCCGGCATTTCCCGCAAAATACCAAAATAACAACAATAAAAGAAAACTTAGACACCTCATAACTTTTTTTATTTCGTCGCTTAGCGGCCATTGTCGTAGATGAGATAATCCACATCGACGTAGCCGGAATCAGTGGTGTCGTTGAAACAATATATGCCTATCCTGTCTCCACGATAATGCCCCCATCTCATCTGATAGGGAGATCCGAAGGTAATGAATTCATTTCCATCAATACTGTATGAAAATGTTGCCATACCGTCAAGACCCCACTCCGTGCGAAGCCATATTTCATCTTTTTCTATTGGGATCGTATGTAGTATCGAGTCATTTTCGCGAAACTCTATATTTCGTCTTCCTCCATCTGCTGCAATTCCGATTCCTGCACTTGAGATAGAGAAATGGCATAGTCCACATCTCTGGCCGTCGACCATTCCGGAAATATCAAGTTTTGCAGTCGCTGTATTAGATGGAGTCTGGAAACTTCGCTGAGTCAATGTATTGCCGGCACTTTTAAGATTATTCGGTTTGAGCGGACGAAAAGCCTTCAGTCGAAGCCATCCCGATCGCTCTGTCAAGGAATACATTTCTTCACGTGGCTGATAATTCCACTGCCATTGTGGAGATAATTCAGTTCCCTCAAAATAGTCGGTGGTGGCAATCTTACATCCGTCGCCGCCTGAGGCCGGCATCGTTCCTTGCCAACTCATTTTGCCTATACTGTCTTCTGAAGTGATTTGCCCCATCAGAGGCCATCCATCTTTCCATTCTACCGGCAACAGACTGACAATCCGTCCGCTCCAATCTCCCTTTCCATGATGGGTCAGGAAATACCATTTTCCATCTTTTCCTTCTACGATTCCTCCTTGATTTGGTTCATAATCCTCCACACAAGGATACATCAATTGACGTTCTTCATCGTATGGGCCTGTGATGGAATTCGCCCTTTTTGCCATTACATAGCGTCCATGCCCGTTGTATTCGCTGAAGACAAGATAATAGGTAGAATCCTTTTTGAATATCTTGCTCGCTTCGCGGCCACTGCCTTCATTGATCAGCTGTCTTGAAGAGAGGTCTATACTTTTGGCATCCGGTGCCATATCAAAGAGATATGTCTTATATCCGTCTGCAAAATTAGTACCGATAAAATAAGCCTTCCCGTCATCGTCCCACATAGCAGTGCAGTCATCCCATCCTGCTTCAGGAAGCAAGCATACGAGAGGTTCCCACGGACCTTCCGGAGACGGAGAGGATGTCGTGAAAAATCCCTCATCAGGGGTGCCGAAGAAGAGATAGAAGCGACCCTCATGATGACGCAGAGTTCCTGCCCATATTCCCTTGCCATATCTGTTCATTTTAGTCCAGTTGAGTTCAGGTCCTATCTGGTTAAGATCGGTCACTATATTGGTGACGATCTCCCAATTGACAAGATCTTTGGAATGGAGCAACGTCATTCCAGGAGAAAACTGGAATGTAGAGGATATAGCGTAATAATCGTCCCCAACCCTTATGCAGTCGATATCGCTGTAGTCGGAAGGAATAATAGGATTGATGAATATCCCATTGCCTTGATCCCCCCATCTTTCCCACTTACCCCATCCAGAGTGTGGCGATACGGCAGATACCGAATGCAGTATTGCCGTCATCGCCACAGTTAAGATGAGTCTTTTACTATTGATTTTATTTGTCATGCAGATATTGATACCTATTTCGTTGATTCGCTTAAATCCAACGAGTGCTTTTTAGCTCTTACTTGTAGACTTTCATAGAGACGGGGCCGATTAGGCCGGAGCGCGGTTGTCCACGATAGGCAGAAGGAACACTTTGATAATGGTTAGACAATGTGCTGTAGACCAATACTTCCACTTTATTCTCCCCAGTCTTTACATAGTCAGTAATATCAAGTGTATACGGCGGACTCATAAGCACATCGACCGTCTGCCCATTGACAGCAACTTCGCATGTAGCATCGACAACTCCAAGATCAAGTTCGACACGTTTTCCTTCAGATTGCGGAATAATTATATCCTTCGTATACTTTATTCCACCTGAGAAATATTTCAATGCTCCTGCCTCAGCCCAGTTGCCGGCCTTCAGTTTTCCGCGGCCGCAAGTAAGAACTATCGGCTCTGCAAAGAAAGCGGCTCCATCATATCCGGCTTCCGGCTCACCCGTGATGACAAATTCATGAATAAGACCATCACTTGCATCCGCCATCAGACTATAGACACCATCTGATAGTTTTTGCAAGTCCTTTCCATTGATTTTCTTCCCATCGACAGTCACAGACAGTATTTTGCCATTGACTTTCATATTCATCTTTTCAGTAGCAGGGGCAGTCTTGAAAGTATATTCCCATGCCCCTTGACCTTTGACCGGACTATATGGAAGATGTTCACTGTCAAACCATTTGGTAGCTATGATAGAACCATAGGGATCGTTGTCTTTCAAGTCCGAATGATTTTCCGGATAGAACACTACCGCACTGCGCTGACGATCATCCCAGCAATAGCTCTTCTTATCTTCCAGGCGATATTCCGCTTTGGGAGTATTGGCATAAGCAATGACAAGAGAATGCCAGCCCTTGCTTAATTTCACTTTAGACTCTTGCAAGGGGTTGCCATCCACAATTATCCCGGTAGGCTCTACCCCCTCCTTCTCAGCCACATACATACCGGCGGAAGGCGCATAAAAATAAGTGCGGAATATCTGATGTCCTCCCTGATCGAGGATGAGAAAACGATTGTCAAGTTTACCTTTCAGTCCATGATAACCCTGAGAGCCGGGACTGTCCTTGACTCCATATTGCCATGAGAATACATACGGCGTCCAGCCTGCATTATCTTTCATAATATCTCCGCTCTTCAAGAAGGCTTCAATATCTTCTGAATTATCAAGCACTTTCATTTCCATAGCAGGGCCAAAACCGTATAGATCTGTGGTAGAATTGCCGGAATAATTCGCTTTGCCTATATAATTGCTTGTGAATTCCCTGACTTCCGGACCAATCAGACCATCTGAAGCCGGTAAACGGAAATCACCCCATTTATTATTCATAGTCGGAATTATCTCTATTTCCCATTCCCCCTCTATTGGAGACGAGGATTCGAGAGAAGCTATCGAAGTGCTTGCTGCTGAGTATTCCGGATTGCCGGGAGAGAACACATAAAGACATGACGTATTTGGCTCTCCGTCAAATTTTATCCATGTTCCATCCTCATCCTGACGCAAAATAGACTGGGACACGACGGATCCATCTTTTGCATTCCATCTCTCTGCACGACCTTTAGTCCGGAAGAACAATTCATCACCCTTATTGACATTCATCACCATGTACACGTCTCGGTCACCTATTCGGCGGTGGAGGACGGTGCCTTTTTTCGTGGAAGTTGTGAAATCGGGAGTCAACAGACCCCAAACCACTTCAGGAATCTTATTGGCTGCCACTATTTGCGACTTACCGTCTGAAACAGCAAAAATATCTGTCCACAACTTCATAGCCTCACTATCATTCTCTCCTTTGGCAGTCGTAGCCCGTAGGGAATTATCCGTGGAAAGAACAATTCCACCCTCACGGCTGAACTTCAAAATCTTATCCAATGTAGACTGATGCATCGCTTTCACATTAGGCAGAATCAATATCTTGTATCGCTCTCTGCCCATTTCAAGCTCTCCATTTTCAATTTTGGCATCTGCCAACGAATGATAATCTACAAAATCATAATCAAGACCACTTGCCGACAAAAGATCAGCCACCTCCCACATCCTGTCAGGATTGGCATCGCCATAAGCTTGCATCGACTCTGTAGGATATAAGACAGCGATATCACATACGTGGTCACCCTGGCTTAGGAGATAACTCAGACGCTCGCCATATTCAAGCCATTTTTTCATATGCGGCCAATATGGCATTCTGAAATGGAAACATGGGGGTGCCCACTCCCACCAGCCGCCATGAGTGGAATAGTAAAGGCCATGCATACATAGAAGGTTGCCTCCGGCTATCATATGATGGTCAAGCTGAGAGGTGAGCCATTCGCCATTGCTGTCCCATCCCATGCTGTGGAAAGCCTCAAGCCATGTACGCGGACGATCATAAAGGTGGCTCACCGAACTCGACACTTTTGTCTGACGGAAACTTGACCCTCTTGCCGGCGCATCGTTGCCGGGGGCAGTAAACCAACTTATTGCCCTGAAATAGTCCATATACTGCAATGGTTCGAGGCCACGTCCGTTGTTATCGCAACCATATATAAGCCCTCTGTCGTTGTGCCAGTCGAAAATAGGTTTGAAATATCGTTCCTCCGAAAGCTGAGTGACGACATCTGCATAGTCAAGACGCACCTTAGGCGTCACATCACCAATATTCTCAAACAAGGCTGCTATATAAGGACGGATATCATATCCCTTACGCTTCTGAAACTCCTCAACCATATCTTCTGCCCATGAATGGATATTGAGATTATAGTGAAGCTCATCCTGAAAGAAATAATTCATGCCCTCACGCGCCTTAGCATCAAGCCGCTCGTCAAAGCGATTGAAATAGCAATCCACCAACCTCTCTCCATAGCGCGGATGAAGTTCATAAGATGGGACAGCTGTCACTACATATACAGTCTGCTCGACTCCGGTGGAGTTATCAGCGGCTATGCTTTTATTCCCTTGCTTCAGAAGATTTTCGCTAGAAGGGTACATTGTCACTGAGACAGGGGTCTCTTCAAACGTCAGATTGAGTTTCTCTCCCGGTTGCAGCTTATGCTTCTCAAGCTTAAGGCGCCCCTTGTAGTTTCCGATATCGGGATCTGTCAAAATTTCATCCACATAATACCCGTTCTTTTCCCAACCTACTACATAATCGTCAAGACCGAGTCCTATTCCTTTATCCGCACACTCACCTGCAAACCAGTTCCAAGTGTCCCACCATCCATCAGTGAATACTCCAGGCTTTCCGGGATCTGCTTTTCCGAAGTTGCCATAACCTTTGGAATTCAGCTCAACATCTATGGCAGGATTTGAATGTATGTAGCTTACGGAAAATCCGTCGACCGCCGCATCACTAAGTATATCCAATTGATCGGCCAAACGTTCTTTTACCAGAGAATCGCCGTCCCACCAATAAAAAGGCACATTACCATAACCTTTAGGAGGATTCTTAAAATTCTTTTTCAGATTTTTCGCAGACTCAGCCGAAGGAAAGCCCTTATACGCTTCCTTTGCACTCACAATTCCTGCAAGCAAAGTAAGCGTTGCAACCGATACCTTAAATCTGATACCCATAATATTTATCTTTCAAAATTTCAGTTTCTTAATTTATGATTTTCTCCTTTCAAGGAAACAACAGATGAAATGCTTGGAGCAATAGTGCCAGGTTGTCCGCCTCCGATTGAAATCGTAAGATTGCCCGGGATCACCCTACGTCCCTCTCCAAGATGATAATATGCCAAATCTTCAGGAGTCAAGGTAAACGATACAGTTTTCTTCTCACCCGGATTTAGATGTATCCTTTTGAACCCTTTAAGCGAACGTATTGGCTCGTCATCAGAATCTCCTTCTCGGCTTATATAAAGCTGCGCTACCTCGTCGCCCGATACTGAACCAAGATTAGATACCTCAGCGCTGACAGTAAAGTCTGAAGAGGTCGTCGTCTCGCCATCCACCTTAATGTTATCGTATCCAAAAGTAGTATAACTCAGACCGTAACCGAAAGGATAAAGAGGCTTTCCCTTAAAGTAACGGTATGTACGATTTTTCATGGCATAATCCGTAAACGGGGGAAGGTCCTTGTCGCTTCTATAGAAAGTAACGGGCAGACGTCCTCCCGGATTATAGTCTCCAAACAAAACATCAGCAAGGGCTGTCGCACCTGCCTGACCTCCGTACCACGCATTGACCACTGCCGGCAGATTCTCTTCCTCCCATGTGGAGGCTATCGCACTTCCTGTAAGCATTACAAAGACAACCGGCTTTCCGGTAGCCGCCAATTCCTTCATCATACTGGTCTGTGCCTGAGGGAGATTTATTGTTGTGCGGTCACCATCCTCAAAACCATCGCATTTCACACCGTTCTGCTCTCCCTCCAGCAATGGAGAGATGCCTCCTGCAAATATGATCACATCGGCATCAGCTACCCGTGAGGCAAGTTCTTTCACATCAGGCTTTATTGTGCGTCCTATATCGAATGTCAGATCACCATCACGCCCTTTCATGAGCGCCTCTATAGTTATCTTATAGGATTTCCCGGCATCAAAATATCTTGTATGGCGCCCCGAGGCCTTTCCCTTTCTGTCCATGGCATCTATGATCACCTCATCGTCTATGCTATACCGGAATCGTTTCCATGTATCAAGATCAAAAGTATATTCACCTGACTCTGAAGGCGTAAAAAATGTAGTGTATCTTACACCGAAATCAAGTGAAGGTATAGAGTCCTCAATCATAGTCTTGCCCATATAGCTGAGTTCCGGACGGTCTATAGGAATAGAAGAAAAATCAGACTTTTCGAAGTACTCTGCCTTAAATCCTCTTTTGCCCCCAATGCCACACACTGCGGTCATGTCCAGCGGCATGAAATCAATCGGAGCAAAATAATCAGTCAGTTGCTCATATACGACCTCAGTAGAAGGGGATACATGTCCCTTTATAGCCTCAACTATAGTAGGAAGTTCGGATGGATAACCGTAATAATTGCCCAACATAGGTTTCCGCTCAGCTGCATTTGGCCCTACCACCGCTATTTTTCTTATATTTTTATCAAGCGGAAGAAGACCCCCTTCATTTTTCAGCAATACCATAGACTCTCTCGCCATGCGCAGTGCAAGCTGATTATGCTCTTTACTGTCTAATGTAGACAACGGCAACGATGCATACTTGACCTCTTCATCCGGATCAAACATACCAAGGCGGAAACGTATCGTAAACAGCCGTTTCACAGCTCTGTCTATATCGGATTCTTCCATCTCTCCCGTCCTCACAGCTTCAACAAGAGTCTTGAAAGTATTGTCACGAATACAATCGAGGTCCGTACCATGCACAACGGCATCGGCAGCCGCACTTATCGTATCAGGATGAGTATGATGTCCTTTATAGAAATCGTCGATCGCTCCGCAGTCTGAAGTCACATAACCTTTAAAGCCCCAGTCATCACGTAGGATTCCCATCATAAGGAGATCATTGCCGCAGCAAGGACGCCCATCAACTGCATTATAGGCACACATTATTCCCGATACATCAGCTTTCTCTACAACATCACGGAAAGCCGGAAGATAAGTATTAGCTCCAATCGCCGGTGGTGTCTTAGACCCATGAGCAACACATGATGGAATTAGCGAAACTATAGGAGGCACTTAAGAGAAGGATGGCCGAATCAGCATTCTTAATGCTAACTTTTGCATACTCGACAGTAGTTTTTTTCCGCCGGATGCTATTATATTCAAACCTAATTTAAACCGCATGTCTTTATGACCATCCTTCTCTTGTACCAACCATTATTCTGTATTCTGTGACTACATCAATTGGGAATTTCAACAAATTCTTACCACTGGCATTGACAGAAGAAAACCTATCTTCTCTATTTCATCAGCTACATGTCCCACTCCGATTGCCGTATGATGTGAGGGGCCTGCCTTACTCCATCTGTTGATAAATTCACGTGCCCCGCAACTGAAGCGGTAGCGACTGTTGGTGTTGCCAATATTCAGTACAGGACCTTCCACTGATTCTCCTTCAGCCACAAGGAGGAACACTCCATCCCGTCCCTCGCAGACTGACAGGAATGTGACATCTACATGCTTCACCGACATCTGTATCGACAGTCCCTGTCCCGGTTTACCATGGTATACCGGAAGCGGCACTATGTTCACTCTCCCCTCGGAGATAGCAAAATGTGCAGGTCCGTCATGTCCCCAAAGCACCAAGTCATTGTCATAATCTATAGTATAAGGCTCTGAGAAAGAACCGCCTGCTCCTAATAGCGACAATATCTTCATAGCCTGTACATTCTTTATCTCGCATTCTCCTGCCACAGGCACTCCCTTACCGGTCAGAAGTGTATTGCCTACTATTACAGAGGTCACGATATTCTCATATTCATTGCCGGTCATTCCCTCATAATAATATGCCAGTGATGTGAGTCTATGTGCTTTGACGAGCTTGTCTAAGGCTACAGAGGTGCGTGCAGCACGCTCCAATTCTTCTTGGGAGCATTCTTCGGATATACCAAATGCCCTTCCGAATTCAATAAGTTTCTCACGAAGTTCACTTTCCGTGACAGCGTCTCGCAGCGCCTTGAGTTCACACATCTCGACATGTTCTATATGCGTTCCGAAACGTATTGCCTGAAGTGTAGTGTCGGTATAGACATCGAGCATTCCACAATAGTAGTGGCCAAGTATGCCAAGGCGGTTTTCACGCATTCCTTTTACTACTTTCACAGCGGAAAGCCATTTTCCGATCTCTTTCCACACTTCAGGATCATCCATAAAGCCCGATACGACATCGTATTTAATACCGGCTCTATTGAATACACAAGCAAATTCAGGTATAGAGCAGGCTTGGCAATGAGCAAGCCATTCCCCTGTCATGACACCACGGTCGGCCAATGAATTGAAACTATCAAAGTCAATAGATGCAACCGGCTGAAGGTTCAATAAAATCACCGGTACCTTTATATTCTGTACTATCGGCAGGATAGTGGAAGACAATGCATAAGTAGATACAAATACGAAAAGAATCTCTATGCCTTCCTCATTCATCCTGTGTGAAGCATGAGTCACCTTATCAGGAGAATCAACCATACCGGCATCCACAACCTCAACTCCGTACGACTGTAGGTTTTCATTTATTATACCTTGATAGCCTAAAAGACGGTCATAGAGTCCCTCAAACTGATTCCAGTAAGTATTCAATCCAACTCCCATGAGTCCCACCTTAAAAGTAATGTCTTTTTTATCCTCCATGTCTGTTTTAGGTGCCAGGTTATATCTCTGTTGCAAAATTACTCTCTAAAGTTATTATAAGACTTAACTATTTGACCTTTAAACTTTGTATTTTGATAATGCGGTTCCAGGTTACCAATCGATAAGTCCTTATCTGACTTTGTCTACCATCACTCTCGGTCAATCAGGTGGATACCTATATCCTTTCGACAACACATCCCAGGCAAGCTGAGGACAGCGTATCTCTACTATGGGTAAGTGAACCTCGGATGGGAAACTATCACTTCTTGGAACTACGGCTTCGAGCACGATCTCTTTGACAACCGCGTAAACCTCAACTTCGATGCATACACATCCACGAAAACCGACCAGATTTTTTTTGGCAGCATCCCTGTCATGATAAATGGCCTTACCGGCATGTACGCTACAATGGGCTGTATTAACAACTAGAGTCTCAAGGCACCCCTCAATACAACCAATATCCAGACAAAGGGCTGGAGCTGTAACTCCACCCTCAAATTCTATATGAACCGCAACAAGCCGAAGGACCTCTACGGCTATAAGAACATCGGTATCGTACAGGTGGAAGACACCCAATATATGGAGAAGAACGGCGCACAGTCGGGCAACGTAATAGATGTTCATGCGCGGCTACGGCTACCTAACACTCGTCGAGATGTTCGGCGCCGTGCCATTGGTGACATAGTTCTAACAGAATCTCCCCGTAACTGATCGCCTGTGCTACGCGATACCTTCTGGAAATAAGCCAAGTAGGCAAATCCCCTCTAAGTTCTGAAATCACTTGGACGCTTACCCATCTTTTTCCGGAATTGTGTAGAAAAATAGTCAGGGGATTCAAAATTGAGTCTATAGGCTATTTCCTTTACTGATAATGTTGTCAGACACAACAAGTCTTTTGCACGCTGCAGCTTCAGATCTTGAAAATATGAAGCAGGCGAAAGACCTGTATATTTCTTGAAGTTCTTTCTGAAAGAAGAATATCCGGCCCCTACTGTATCAGCTATATCCTGCACTGTCATATTGCTCTCTATATTCTCATGCATCAGTATTCGGGCACGATTGATCTGGTCTATCCAATGCTTGTCCTGATTGAGACGGTTGTTCTTATCGAGCATATAAATAAGACCAAGCATATAGTTGACTATGCCGGCAAGCATCTGCTGGAAATGGGCACTTTCTTGTTCGGTAGTCTTTATAGCCTTCATAAAAAGGTTTACGAGCTCCTCTGTCAGACCTACTTCAAATATAGGATTCTTTTTGCTGAAGAATTCCTGCCTGACACGTTCATCCATGTTGACACCTTTGAAACCTATCCAGTATTGTGTCCAGCCGACCTCTTTATCCGGACAATATGTGTGCCACTCTTCAGGAAAAAGCAAGAACATCATGCCCGGCTTTATCTTTGTCCTACCAAATTCAGCAGATTCAAATGTGCCGCTTCCTTCAGTGATATATACAAGCTGATACTCCTGAAGCACTCTTCCTTTGGCCGGGGAAAAGCAATGGCTGTCAAGATGGCAGTTGGTAGGATATGGATCACCGGGCCGGATCTTTTCATAACCGACCGTGGTGATGGTAAGACCCCACAATACATCACGTGGATTCTCTATGATATATTTTACCGGCTTCGACATTCTTGTTTCTAACATCAAAATTTTATTATATCTACAAAGTTAATATTTTTTTTTAAAACCAACTATTTTTAAGTAAGAAACAATTTCAATAAATGAGTACACTATTTTTTTATTGTACTCATTTATTGAAATTCAAAGCAATATGGATTATATTTTTTTACCCCAATAAGTCACTCTTCCTCCTATTCCGGCATATACTATAGTGGCTTTGCGCGGATTTGCTTCCCAGTCGCATTCCCGCGCAAGAATAAGCTCTGTATTGCCGTTGATAGAGAGTGTCTGGGTCTTGGGATTATACTGCCACGATGCACCTCCCCATTTTCCGGATTTTACAATGTGGTCAGCTCCAAGTTCCATTGGCTCGGAAACCCTTTGGGCACCATAGTTGTACTCAAGATCAATATGTTCCCACTTACCTATAAGCTCACTCTCGTCGATGGGAGCCTGAGGGACATTGCCGTAACGTTCCGGCATCACGAGAGGCCACCCGTCTGAAGTCCATTTGATCGACCTAACATGTCCCATCATAATTGCATTGTCAGCCTCTGCTCCGAAAGCAAAGTATGGAAGACGCCCCTGTGATGCATAATACCAATTGTCATTGCCATCGCTGAAGACGGCACAGTGGCTTATCCCTACCCAACCTTTGTCATTGCCGAATCTGTAAGGATGAGTCACTATCGGATAGGCTTCTCCACCCCTGACTGTAACATTATTGCCTTCTATACTATAATAAGGTCCTGTGACATTTTTCGAACGCACCACACGCGTATTATAGGGCACATCGATAGCATCATAAGCCAAGAAGAGATAATAATAACCATCCCTATATATTACTTCCGGTCCTTCTGATCCTTGCCAACGCGAGTTGTCGCGGGAATAGATATGCGTGCCATAGCTTGCAATGCTTTCTGCATCAGGCCCGTATGGTCTTCCAAGCTTATTGAGAGGCTTGCCTGTTTCAGCATTGATCTGCACTGCAGCAATTCCCGAATGCCACGACCCATATATTAGCCAATGTTCACCATTTGGAGTTATTATATAAGTAGGATCGACAGCATTATAGCGATAATATGCCCTGCTGTAGTCACCGGCCACAAACCAATCGGTATTTCTATCAGAGGAGGAACAAATCACATACCCTTTGTCTTCCCATATATTAGATGCAGGGTCTTGAGTCTCCATCATTCCTATGAAAGCCTTCTCTTCCCAGGAAGTACGACCACCTTTGTTTCCTTGTTCTATAGGCAATACCACAACGATAGCATAATACATACGATATTTCCCATTGCCTAATGAGCGCGCTACGGGAGCCCAGAAATTCACATTCCCCTCTTTTACCTCAAGTTTAGGGAGTCCGAGTTCGGCACGAAATTCGTTGCATTTTTCTCCTACCCAATCAGGCAGCGAGGGAAGTGTACCCCCAAGATATTCCCAATTAACAAGGTCTTTTGACCTTCGGCCATGAAAATGTCCGTGATTCTTGTGTGTATCGCCATAGGTAGCATTGGTCTGATACATGTAATAGTAGCCGTCGTCGGCAAGCATCACCGTAGGATCGTGTACATTAGAGAGATTCCATTTGTCGCGTGATTCCCATCCGGCTATTTTGACATAATAATCATTATATGTCGGAGGTTCGTAGGCGGCAAGAGCATCATATACAGTTCCCTCAGTCGTTGTGAATCTTACAGGATCTGAATATACTGTAGGACCGCTTTTTCCACTTACAAACGCCTTTATAGTGTATTCAGTCGATGGTTTGAGAGACTTGATAGTGGCATAGATTTTGTCACCGTCGATCACTCCCTTCACAGAAGCATCATAAATAGTGGGGTTTCCTGATATGGAATAACAGAAACCTGCGTAACTACCTTTATTTGCGGAAAATGTTGCACTTACCTTTATTGAAGAGGAATTTGTTTCGTTCACAACAGGAACACTCAAGGAAATGCCGGTATCTTCCTCGAGGTCTTCCTTATTGTCGCTGCAGGAGACTGCCCACAACATAAAGGATATAAAAGCTAAATTTAGGTAATGCTTATATATATTCATAATTCTAATATTTATTAAGTTTCGTAAGCTCAACTTAATAGTTATAACACATCTCCTCATAACCTTCACCTTTCGCTTACGAAAATTGAATTACTTCATTTGTAAATTGGAACGTAGCAATAGCAACCATCCGGAATCATCTCGAAATGCGAGCCATCGACACAAAGGAAACTTCTGATAATCCGGTTTCCTTCGCCACATATACCCCATATGCTTTCTTTATAGATATTTCCATTGTGTGAAGTGGCTGTGCTTGTATAGGTAACCCGGTCAGCATTTCTCTCTACTTCCACTACGACATTGGCTCCGTTCATATCCTTACGGAACTGATCCCAGTCTCCATATCCGGAATGAGTCCAGTTCTCCTGTCTATAACTTTCACCCCAACCATAAAGGTCGCTTCGCAGAAGCATATAATCTTTGAATCTTATATCACCACGGTCGGCATTTGTAGTTATATAAAGATTCCAGTTGTTCCAGTTGCCTTGACCATTGGTGTAGTTGGTGAATTCAAGCTGGAGATTTGCTTCTGGCGCTATATAGAAATAGTCGGAATATGCAGCTGACCATCCTGATGTATTGTCAGTATTGCCTATGACTAAAGTCTTGACATCTACATGCCGATAGGCACGGCATTTTTCAGGAATTAGTTCGATGCATGCACCATCTACTGTAAGGAATGCTCTGGCCACTTGCCCGGCATTGTCACAGTCAGTATGGAATGTCTCTCTATAGATATTCCCATTACGAGCTTTTGCCAAAGCATCGACGTATATTTCACTTCCGTCGCGCCTTATATCAAGAGTCACTTCTGCACCCTCCATATCAGCACTGAATTTATCCCAGTCTCCATAGCCTTCACCACTCACGTTTTCCTTCACGAAACGATCGCCTGAGCCTTCCATATTGCTACGGAGAATGAAATATTCTGAATATCCTTCAGCAGCTCGATCCTTATCATTGGTAAGACAAAGAATCCAGTTTTTATCAGAGCCTTTGAAATTAGTATGATTTGTAAAGCTCAGTTTAATGGCTCCATTGCTTGGAATACGATAATAATTGGAAAATTCTTTCCACCATTCAGTAGTGCAATCCTTGGCCCCTATAATTTCAATAGGATTACCTAAGGCATATTCAAATTCCGACAGACTGTCGAGTTTATCTCCCGATTGCATAGTCGGACGCATTATCTCATTTTCAGTAAGTAGATTTCTAAAAAAACTCAAGTCATCAATCTTCCATGGTGCGGTTGGCGTTCCACTTCCATATCCTATATGGAAACGTGACACTCCTTCTATCAACGAAACAACCCTTGAAAAGTCAAAATCCTTTATCTTTTTGTTTTCCTTCTCTTCTCCATCTACATAAAGCTCATACCCACTGTTTTTTATTGTCAAAGCCACGTAATGCCACTCATTGGCCGGAGCAAGATAACCTGTCTTTATGCTGCCAGGCTCATTGTCTGACCAATCTCCGTCAACTCCATGATATGCAAGAGTGCCGTTGGCAGTAAAGTAAAATCTGCTGGATCCATTGTCGTTTTCAAAAGAAAACAATGCCCCTTCTATATCCTGATGTGCAGCACTGGCAGCATTTCCATCGCCATCTTGCGGCATTTCTTGTTTCATCCAAAAAGTTATGGAAATAGCTTTTGAATTCTTTCCATCCCTATAAGGGTTAGGTATAGTCACATATCCGTTGTTGAGATACATTACAATCCCTTTCTGCTCGTCGTAGCAGACCGATGCATCCGACCCACCCTCATATCTGGAAGGTCTGAAAAAACTTAAGTCAAGTTCATTAACTTCAAAATCATAACTTGCCAGATTCTCAAGAGGCGAAGTGATATCATCAGGTTCAGGCTCAATTAGCTCTTTTACATCATCAGAATTACATGATATCAGCATAAATGCCAATGCCCATGTAGCCACAGTACTAATATGGATAAATTTTTTCATAAATTCAGGAAAAAAATTAATATTGCAAAGTTATACCTATCCATATTTTTCAACCTTAATTTTTTGATATTATAGGCTTGTTTTTTGACAAATCAAGTTAAAAAGATATTGCGAAAAAAGAGTGCTTTTTTTATCCTTAAAATTTAAAATGCACACAAAAGTGTGCATGATATATCAAATTTTAGAAGTAATTTTGCACAGAGATTCTCAAAATTACACAAATTAGAAACAATATGGTTTTTTTACTTTGCGAAGCTCCCGCCGTGATGGCGGGGGCTTCTAACTATAATATATATATGTGAATTTTACAACTAAAATGGAATTAATTTGAGAAGAACCTAAAAACAAAAGACAAGTATCTTGTGCCTCCTCGCTGGAACTTATCATTACTCCCATCTCCTTGACAAGCTGTCGAAGCTAAATTTTATGCGAAAATATTTACCTAAGTATATATTTTGCATCATCGAAGACGATTTTCTTGATTTTTTAGTTATTTTTCTCTCGTTTGTGCGTATCTTTGCAAGACGTACCTAAATTTTACGTTTTACTCACGATGGACAATAACAAAATCAAAGGATTTTTTTATTCAGGCAATGCTGTTAGCGGCGAACCCGATTATGGGCTTGCCAATACATTCGTACGTACCGCCGAAGCATTTGCCAATGCCACTTACCAGAGTGTATATATCATAGATTATTTCCGAAAGAATTTCCTCTATGTTTCTCCAAATCCATTGTTCCTTTGTGGAATGGCAGCTAAAGATGTCAAAAAAGAGGGATACCAATTCTATATAGATCATGTGCCCGACAATGAAGTGGATATGCTTCTGGAAATAAACCGTGCCGGTTTTTCACTCATCAACGAGATACCACTTACAGAAAAGGAAAAATATACTATATCCTACGATTTTCATATAGTAAACGGACTCGAAAAAATACTTATCAATCATAAGCTGACTGCTCTTGCTTGTCAGCCTGACGGGTCTGTATGGCTGGGGTTAGCTGTTGTGTCTCTCTCGACTCATTCAGAAGCCGGACACATTACGATGCATTGCCGTGACAAGTCGGAGTATTGGGAATATAATCTGCATACCCATCGTTGGGAAACACGTACCGCGCCAATATTGAATGAAACTGAAAAAGAGATTTTGACCCTTTCCATTCAAGGAATGACAATCAATGCAATAGCCGAACACATACACCGGGCCGTTGATTCAGTCAAATCAGCACGTCGCCGACTGTTTGAGAAATTAGAGGTCAGCAACATCTCCGAGGCAATCTCCTACGCAACTAACTATAAACTACTCTAATGAGTACCGTTTGCAATGATAGAGAGATAGAATTCAGAATATGTCTTGACCTTATTGTCTGCGACAATCGCTATGAGCAAATGTGCTGTCATAGCCGTCATAGTATATTCTCCGATTGAAGATCTCACCTCAGGCGTACAGATATATTTCGTGGTATTAACAACCCAACGTATACAAATGGACCTAGAAATATTATTTCAATAATTTAGAATCAATATTACATTCAAAATCAAGGACAAAGTGACACTATTGCTCTTCTATCACCGACTCATCCAGATGCCGCGTCTTGGAGCAAAAGTTTAGTCCTATCAAAAAAATACGTCGGCCGTCATTACTGTATGGCAGGGTATAATTCTTCTCCTTGATTTGGTACATCGCTTCCTTAGCGGATTTATCAAACTTTAACTCGATGATAAAGATGTATCTTGAAGTCTTAACCAAAAGATCTATACGGCCATCAGAAGTATGCACCTCAGTCTCAGCTTTGATTCCGATCAATGTCAAAAGTATATAAATGGCAGTGTGGATTGACGTAGAATGGAAGCAGTTCCTTGAAAAGACTATCGGTCACTTCCCGATTGGGCACTCCCAGCGTATAAAGCTTCGTCTCCCTATCGTAATTCTTGATGGTAAGGTAGCCTGTTTGGAAGAGCATCGCTAACGGAGAAGAATTACGAAGGTCGAATCCTTGTAGTGTGATCTCGTCACACTGCGCATTGAGAAGACTTTCGACATCCTCGTCAAAATGGTGCATGGCTTCAGCTATCAATGTAGGATGGCCTGTACGCCCCCAATAATTTGATATTTCCCTTTTCGAAAGGCAACATAATACCGACCATGGATTATAGATGTCACTTCCCTTCTTCGCAAACCTATAGCCGTCATAGTTTCTCTTCAGTTCAGCAACCGCCTCTTGATAAGAGATATCATTCTCATCGGCAAATTGTTCGATACCGGGTTGGAAGTTGGTAAGCAATTCCTTTTCCGTGATTCCGCAAATATCAGCGAAATCACTATCGAAAGTGATGTCATTGAGATTATTGAGATCAGAAAATATGCTCAACTTGCTGAAGCGGCCTACTCCCGTCAGAAAAACAAGCTGGATGTGCTCAGCAGAACTCTTGAAATTGGAGTAGACAGCAGCAAGTTTCTCGCGGTAGTGTTCGTAATTCTCATCTTGATTAAGGTTTCCTACAAGTGGCTTGTCATACTCGTCTACCAAGATTACAACCTTACGCCCTGCCTTTTTATGTGCTTCCTTTATAATAGTACTGAATCTTTGGGAATGATCACGGTCTCTGACATCTATCTCATATTTTTCTTCCCAATTCCTAAAATATCTCTCAAGTACACCGTCAAGCAGTCCTTGTTCCTTATATTTCTCCACGTTGAGATCAAGACGAAGCACAGGATATGGTTGCCAGTCCCATTCAATGGTGTCAATAAAGAGATCATTGAAAAGCTCACGCTTACCCCTAAAAAAGTACTCGAGAGTAGAGAGGAATAGACTCTTCCCAAAGCGCCGAGGACGCGCCAGAAACCAGTAGCGCTGCTTTGACTTCAATATCTTGGCTATATAAGAGGTCTTGTCTACATACACACATTCATCCTCCCGGAGTTCCCGGAAATCCTGCTGTCCCACGGGGTAGTATATTCCTGTCGTCATGATCATCTTCTTTTCTGCAAATTTAACACTTTATCATGATATTAGCAAATATAATGCCCCATCCCATAAAAAATGGTGACTAAAACCTTTATACTCCAATAGCAACCAACAAAGATTCAAACCTTTTTTATTTCATACTGTAGCCCTCGGTCTTCTTTGCTATCGTTGAAATTAGCGGCTATTAGGTAAACAGTACGTGGATCAAGAGCGTAGCGACCGGTATAATCGCGTGAGTGAATCTGCTTCATTGCTACCTCGACGCTACGATTGTATTTAAATTCGAAAAGATAAATGTATTTACCGGCAAACACCTCAAGATCGCTTCGTCCCTTGTAGCTGTGGTGCTCGGCTATTGAGGGAGTGCCACAAAGAATAGCAAGAAGATAAGTAACGGCACGGTAAGTCGACTCGTTATGATCTTCCCCGGGAAGATCTTTAAGGAGAGTACAAAGACGTTCCATGAAATCGTATATGCGACCCTCGACGAGGTCTGTCTTGAAAAGCGTGAATCTGAATGGACTGTCTATATCCGTTGTATCCGGAACATAGACCTGAAGGAGATCCTGATAGAATCCAGTCTCAACTTCATAATTCGGAAACCGCAGTTCATAAAGGTTGGCTTCCTTATAATAGTCACCGATAGTAAGATATCCAGTCTGGAACATGAGCGGAAGTGGATTGTGGTCGTTAAAACCAACTGCTGTCAGCTCTTTTTTAGTACACATCTTTCCGTTGATATCTGGCGGGAAAGTACCTCTGTTTTTGATACGCTTTACTAAGAAAGTTGGTGTACCTGACTCAAACCAATAAAAGTCTATTTCCTTTTTCTTTAATGCTTTCAATACACTGAAGGGATTGTAGAGCCGTGATCCCTTAGGCGTGAATAAATATCCGTCATAAAAATTGCGCATAGCATGTAAGGTCGTGTCAAAATCCTCCTCTCGTTCCTCAGCGAGTACCTCTATGCCAATACGAAAATTATCAATAAGCTCATTCTCTGTCCATCCACATATATCAGCATAGGCATGGTCTAACGAAATATCGTCAAGATTGTTGAGGTCGCTGAATATGCTGACCTTACTGAAACGCGCTACTCCGGTGATGAAAGCGAAACGGATATACTTATCCATCGTCTTGAGGTTGCCGAAGAAACTTTTCAATACACGTTGATTCTTTTCAAACAGGTCCTTATTATCTTCTATAGCCAATAATGGTTTATCATATTCGTCAACAAGTATGACCACCTTTTGCCCTGTCTTTTCATAAGCGGCTTCAATAAGATTCTTAAACCGTTGGGAAATAGTCAACTTTTCCTCACGCCTTCCATATTTTTTCTCATATTTCCACAGAAAGCCATCAATCAAAATTTCTAATCCGTCAGTCTGCTCGAAGTCTTCTGCATTTAAGTCAAAGTGTAACACAGGCGATGGATTCCAATTCAAATCCATATTATCTGCTGCCAATCCTTTGAATAGTTCTCTCCGTCCTTCAAAGTATGCTTCCAATGTAGATAGAAGAAGGCTTTTACCAAATCTTCTGGGACGGCTAAGGAAAATGAATTTACCCTGACTCAATAGAGGTTTTAGATAGCCGGTCTTATCTACATATGTGTAACCCTCTTCAATGAGTTCGGAAAAGGTTGCCATTCCTACGGGGTATTTCAGTTCTTCCATAATTCTCGTATTTTCGGCAAATTTAGCAAAAAAAGGGGAGTAATACAAATTAAGTTGAGTAAACTTATTTATGAATTCGTAAATAAGTCGAAACAACTTCAATTAATGTTAAATGAAACTAATGCTTAAACTGACTTTTTTATATAGACGTTTGATGAATGATGGGGATAATTTCTCCGATCATGAAAAACACGAATCTCAAGTCATTGACAAAAAAGTCTAAATATGAATTTAATTAGCAAAGGGTTAGCAACCGCTATTTCTTATAACGGCACATAACCACTTTCCTTAATGATGGCCTGTCCTGCAGGAGTAGTAAGGAACTCAAAAAGTTCATAGGCCGTACTGTTGCGGTCTATGTCAGAGCGGACCGCCGCATAGATATTTGTGGTATATGTATAGGTATTGTTCTGAATATTAGCCTTTGTCATGGGTACACCATCCAAACCTATGGCTTTTGTAGTCCCGTTATCTACAATCACACTGTAATAATAAAATGGAGAAAACCCTATGCCTTGTTTATCTTCTTCAAGTTGATAGTATGGAGCCATCATTGTGAGACCAACCTGAAGCTCAGGAAACTCTGCAATCTTCAGACCATCCATGACCAAGGTCTCAAACTTTTCCTGACTTCCGGAATTACGGTTACGCACATAAGGTCGGATTTCCTCATTGTTTCCGCCGACTTCTTTCCAATTTGTTATCTCCCCGGTATATATACCCTGAAGCTGACTGATTGAAAGATTATTCACAGGGTTTGATGGATTGACCATAAAAGTCAACCCATCTTTGGCAATAGGTTTTTCAATTAACGTCACATCTTTTTCTTCTGCATATGCTTTCTCATCCCTGGAAATGGAACGTGCAGCAATTACAAGTTCGACCTTATCATCAATCAAATTTATGTATGACTGGTGTGTATTTGAGTGTTTCAAGCAGACATCCTTCAAGTGGAGCCATTCAGAAGCAGAACAAGTGTGTTCCGAAATAATCCATTTAATATCTTCCGAACTAAAAGGCCGACGTTCCCAACTGTATCTAAAGCCAAGTATCTTGCACATTAGGATGTCTCTCAATGGATCCGTTGAGTCTGATCCATCAATAATTGGGAAATTACTGACAGTTATATCAGGGAGTGGACTAACCGGAGTATCTTCATTAGAACACGAAAACACACACAAACTAAACAAAAAAATAACTGACTTTTGAATTAATTTCATATTAGTACAATATTATTTACAACTCTATTATTTACAACTCTGTAGTGAATTGGTAGTCACCTAATAACCACATCGCTCCCGTATAGAAGTCTTAGCCCTTTTCATGCGTTTACCATAACCAGGCAACTGGAACTGCAAAGTTAATAAAATACTTCATAAAATGCAAGCATTCCGACCTCAAGCGAGCGCCACTTGCCGTTCCTTCCGGACGCAGTAAATTTCGTAGTTTAGAAATTTTTAGTAACTTTGCACTTGTATTCTTAGATAAAATGAAAAGGGACAAAGTCAAAGGATTTTTCTATCCCTGTAACGCGGGGAGCGGTCAACCATATTTTAGGTTTGCCGAATTTTTTGTGCGTTCTGCCGAAGCCTTTGCCAGTACTTGTTATCATAGAGTATATAACAACCTTACTTTTGTTTTTATATGTAACATATTATATGCATGTATCTTGTCCTTATTACTGCTTACCAGTTGTAACAACACAACTTTCATTAATGAGCAACTAACTAAGGCAGAAGAGCTTTTGAAAAGTTATCCCGATTCAGCTTTACTTATTCTTGACGAAATTAAAAGTCGGGGTAAGTTGTCGGAAGCCATGAAAGATTACGCAATAAATTTGACGGCTAAGGCAAAGCTTCGCAAAGGAGAGTCTTTCCTGACTATTGATGGTTTCGATAATGCTTTGAATTATTATGAAGAGAATAGAGATTCCGTTGCATTGCTCGACATGTATCAGCTTGCTGCCATTAGGATGCGATGGCTCGGCGATCAAGATTCAGCTTCGATATATCTTGTTAAAGCCATTGATATTGCATCGGAAGCAACGAGTCCCACAAAGTCTGAACTCTATATTGAGCTATCCAACCTATATGCGAGGCCATCTTTGAAAAAGGATTACGCGAAAGCCATATCCTATGCTAAGGAGGCTATGAAAACTTCAAGAACAAAAGAAGAACGGGCGCGAGCAATGCATGACATCGGACTATTTCATTCTTTCATTGGTAATAATGACTCGGCTGCCTTTTATATGGAAAATACATTAGCAGAAACAGACGTTGACGATCCTCAGTTTACCGCATATGCTCTCAATTACGCCAGTCTGCCCTCAGCCGATTTTAGATTAAGTGTGACTAACCTCAACCGCATAAAAACTCAAAGTCTTGGAAAACTCATAACCTTAGGATTTCTATATCTGAATAATTCCCAAGTGGATTCGGCAAGACACTATCTGGAGGCTTCAAAAAGTATGTACAACGAGAATCCGGGTCGATATTCAATAAACACATTCAACAATCTCAGAATGTTAGAACAGAGTATAGGATTGCTTCGCAAAGGAGCTGTTTTATCTTACGAAGGCACTGTCACAAATGATTCAATCAGTGAACTGACGGCTATTCAAAGGAAAATATCTGAAGAACGACGGGATTACAACAATCAACTTCAGATTCAGTTGCTCCAAGCGAAAACGCGCAGACAATTTCTTCTGAGTATCGGATTAGGGATAATCTTATGTTTGACTATAGGATTCGGAATCTATATTTGGAATACTAAACGAAAATTCCTGGAACTAAAACGTCAGCTCGATAATGTGAAGGTGGAGCAAATCGTGGCTGAGGCCAATGAAGGAGAATCGGAAACATCACTTGATCTGATGCGCCGTAGAATGAATTTATGTATAGAGCAGTTCAGGGAATCAAAGCTGCAAGCTAATTTCGACAAGATTACAATGGATTTTCGAAATACAGGGAATTATCCTCCTGTTAAGGAACGCGAGACACTGCAGAAAAGGCTGATTGGTTGTTTCGCCGATTTCATTGTCGATTTGAAGATGACAGGGGTAAAATTGAATATGGACGATATTGTGACGTGCATTTTGTCTTGCCTCCGGGAATCGAATGCAACCATCGCAGCTTGTCTGGGGTCGACGGACACCGCCATAAGGACCCGGAAATATCGCCTGCGAGCAAAACTACCTGCAGAAATGGTCGATTTGCTTGAACTTTGAGATAATTTAATGAATAATTGACTGTTACATCTCTAAATGAGACATTTCTGAAACGGGATCGAGAATGTGAAACGATAGTGAAACGCCCTTTTCTTGGTCTCCGGATTTATCCTTCCTACCTTTGCATCAAAAACAGCAAAAGGTATGAAACATCTAATTTTCACGATTATGTTTGCGACTGGAATCTTTGTTCAGGCGCAGACTCAGACCCCCGACAGTATTGCTGAGAATGACTCAACGTTCTCAGTTGAACTTGGAGACGTCGTGGTGACAGCCACACGAAGCATGCAACGTCTAAGCAAAGGTGGGTTGATAACAGACATCAAAGGTACATATCTAAGCGAACTTGGTACGTGCACCGATGTAATTTCCCAACTTCCCGGTGTTATCTCAAATGAAGGAAATCTTGAAGTGGTTGGACGTGGCACGCCACAGATTTATATCAACGGACGCAAGCTCGTTGACAAATCTGAACTTGACCGCCTTTCCTCAAAAGAAATACAGAATGTGGAGGTAGTCTTTAATCCGGGAGCTAAGTATGGTGCAGAGACAAAAGCCGTCATTCTTATCAAAACAATAAAGAAGCAGGGTGATGGATTGAGTGGGTCTTTATCAGCGACAGCACGTCAGGGACATTATTTCTCCCAATCCGACAATCTGTTTTTTAATTATAGGACCGGTGGAATGGATATATTCGGCACTTTCAATTATGATTTTGCCCGTCGTTATCAAAAACAGTGCAATCGAACGACAATAAATACACATTTTGACCGCTACCTCATAGATTCCGACATACATATTTATCCCAAGTCAAACACCTATCTTGCTAACATAGGTGCGAACTGGCAGATAAATAGTAGCCATTACATCGGTGTTAAATACGAGTACACAGCTATGCCGGATTCCAAGTCAAAATGGCTCACAAATGAAATCATAACGAAAAATAATTCAGAGGAAGACTTGATTCATTATGAAACGGATTGGAAAAGGCGGTCCGTTCCTGCACATCTTGTTAATCTATATTATCAAGGTAAAGTGAAGTCCTTCAACATTACGATCAATAATGATTACTATTCCCGAGATAACAATAACCGACAGTCGATTGTAGAAAACAGTTTGCTTGATGGCGAAAAGATTATCGGAAGCGATAACCGCATTAAAAGTTCAATGTTCGCGTCCAAGGGGGTGGCGGAATATGCGTTCAATGGAAATACGCTTGAGTTTGGGTATGAGCTGACGGCTACAGACCGTAAAGATATTTTCATCAATGAAGGTGATGATCTGCCTGATGCCAATGACAGGATAAAGGAAACAACAGGTGCCGGTTTTCTTGGAGTGAATATTCCAATCAAAAATGTCGAACTTTATGCCGGATTGAGATACGAGAATACTACTTCAGAATATTATCAGAACGGGACACTTATCAAGGGACAAAGTCGTAAATATGGCCGACTTTTCCCAAATGTTGATTTTACGTTTCCAATAGGAAAATCAAAATTCACCCTCTCGTATGAGGCGAAGACCAAACGACCATTGTATAGCCAGTTGAGCAGCAGTGTTCAATATGATGACCGCTTTACATACGAGACTGGTAATCCATTGCTTACATCGGAACAGATACACAATGTTTCACTTGCCGGAATCTTCAAGTGGATATTCTTCAGTGCAACTTATACTTATGACAAAGATGCTATCATAAGTGTGATACGTCCGTTTAAGCAGGGTGAACCACAAAATATTATGACTTATCAAAACTTCAACCATCTGTCAAAATATGATATTATACTTTCGTTATCTCCAAGGCTTTCGCGGTGGTCTCCACGTCTTAGACTCAACCTATTGGGTCAACAATTCTCAATGGAAACCACACATGGCATAAAGAATCTGAATACACCGATATTATTCTTCAACTTCTTCAACAACGTTTCATTAGGAAAAGGATTCAACATAACAGGAGAGATTTCCGGACGCACTCGCGGGGATATGGATGTAGTTACACTCAAGCCATCGTGGCAGGTGAATATTGGTGCATCAAAAAGTATGAAAAATTGGTTTTTCCAACTTCAAGCCACCGACATATTTAAGACTGCGAGAAGTTCCATGATAACCTACGGTACTCAAATGATTCTTGACAAATGGAATTACAGCGATACGCAGTCCCTACGTCTTATTGTCCGATACTCATTCAACACAGCAATGAGCAAATACAAAGGCAAAGGAGCCGGTGTCTGTGAGCGTAATCGTTTAATGTAATAAGAATAATGACTTTCACATAGACTTTTTCATCCAACCTCTTGCTTTATTTGTTAAAATGTTGTAACTTTGTAAACTAAAAAGAAGAAAATATGGCAATGACTATAAAAACATCTCCAGAATTATGGGGAGAGGATGCCCAAGCTTTTATAGAGGAAGCCGAACTCAATGGGAAGCTACCTACCCCGAAGCTTTCCGACTCACAACGTAAAATTCTTACGACTATGTTGGAAAGCGCAAAAAATTTTGTTTTTCCTCCTAAAAAGTAATCAGATTGTATGGCAAAAAATTCTTTCGTTGAGAAAACTGTAATGATGCCATATACAACAGAGGTTGCAGAATATTGTGACCCATTTTGTTGCGGAGATTCTGATTTAGACGAATTCTTCGCCCACGATGTGTTTTTGTATGAGTCCGAATTATTGAGCAAAGCGTATTGTTGGATTCGAAGAGATAAGCCACAAGAAATTGTGGCTATAGCAACATTATCATTTGATGGTATTAAAACGAATACCCTTGATAAACCGTCTCGCAACTCACTTCAAAGGAAAATTCCATATAACAAGCAGCACCGCAGTTATCCTGCAGTCCTCATTGGTCGTTTAGGTGTAAGTAAGAATTATCAAGGGAAAGGTTTTGGGATCGGAAGTCAGTTGATGGATGTTTTAAAATATTGGTTTGTCGACGAAAATAACAAAGCTGCTTGTCGATATATGTTGGTAGATGCTTATAATACAGAATCTACTCTCCATTATTATACGAAAAACGGCTTTAAGCCACTATACAAGAGTGAGGAAGCGGAAAAACATTCATTTGGTATTCCAGATGATCAAGCACTCAAAAGTCGTATTTATTACTTTGATCTTAAATTGATTGTAGGCGACAACAATTTTTAGATTTATCGAAAAGATTTATTACTATATAGGCTCGTCGAGGTATTTATGCATTCAGCTGAAGCCTTTGCAATGCCACTTGTAAGTTTGACTATCTCATAAATGAAAGGACTTTCAATAGGTTTCTCCTCATCCGCTGTTCCTTTGTGATAGTCCTTCCGTATCAGCGACTACATATCAGGCAGGTCAGAACCAACGCTTAAAATATTTTCCTTATCTTTACCAACAAAAATAAAACAAACCTACTGCCATGCAACTCTGGTTAGTCTATACAATAATGGCCATTTCAGCCATCGGAGCTCTTGTTTCCGGCCTCATATTCAAGCGCCACACATGGCGTGTCCTTTTCCTCGTAGGATGCATAGTAGTTTTCATGTGCACGTTGTGGGTATTAGATGTTCACTATGGTTGGAGAAGGGGAACATTTAAGATAATCGGAGTATTTTCAGCCTTGACTCTATGGACAGCCTCATTCAAAATCAAAAAGACAGAAGATTAATCTCCTCTTATTGTTTATTTTAATCCTCAGCCGCATCCCATCTCCATTCTCCTTCCCAGCCCTTCCTTTACACCCCAAACACGATTCCTCTATGAACACTAACAAAGTCAAAGTAATCCTCCTGAATATTCCATTATAGTGCAAAGTTAGTCACTTAATCCCATATTCCTTGCGCTCTTTTGTGGGCTAATGCCCCTCGGAATCACCCCGACCTTTTATTTGCACACTTTTGTGTGCAGTCTATTTGGCAGAGATGTATTAATTTTGCAAAAACAATTCACAAGCCATCCTATCAGATCTGCCCTTGCAATCTAAAAGTTGATGGAATATAAATACTCTAAATTTATATTATCATGAAATTATCAAGAATCATAGCTGCAATTGCATTGTCTATATGCTTCACAGCGGTAGGAAAGGATGTATGGGAAAACACCCTTATCAAAGAAAAAGCAACCGATGCAAATAACGGTATTGCCATAATCACCGGTCAAGGTGAGGTTTTACCGGATGATTATGTTGTAACTTTATTCAAATGGGGAGAGTGGCCTGCAAAAACTATCACAACAGACACTATTATCAATGGGAAATTCAGTCTTGAAGCCCATGTCGGAGAAGATTCAACAATAGGTTTCCTTTATGTGAATAACAGTATGTTCCCATCCATGATCCATAAAATATATCTTACTCCAGGTGCCATGGTGGAAATAGATGCAGTAGACAAATATATGTACACTTGGCCAGTAAAGAGCAACGTGCCTGAGCAGTCAGAGTATGAGCAGTTCATAAATAAAAGCAGGGATCTATGGATCGAATATCAAAAAGGGAAGCTGGACTACGAAAAATATAACAGATCGCCTAATGGCTCTGATTACTTCCAGTGGGGTGATTCTCTTAAATTGTTAATAAAGCAACGTGATCTTGAACTTCTCAGGACTCTTCCAGTAGGAACCGTATGGTTGGATGAGGCACTTGAGTTAGCCAAATATTATAGTAGTCTTTCAGAAGATCTTAAAGTATTGTATGAGAATCTTAACGAGTCAGTAAAAGACTCGCCGAAAGGGCAAGAGATACAAAATTATTTATATCAAGAACCGCCGATTGCCCTCGGCGATAAGTTTCCGGATACCGAATTTTTTGATATTGATGGTAACTCCCATCGATTTTCAGAATTTAAGGGAAAATGGTGCTTGGTTGATTTTTGGTCTTCGGGATGTTCCCCATGCATAAGAGCTATTCCAGAACTACAAGAGCTGAAGAAAAAATATCCAGATACACTTGAAGTAATAAATCTATCTCTAGATACTGAGAGCATTTGGCGCGAGTTATCAAAAAAGCTCCATTTGTCAGGCAACAACTGGAATGAAAGAAAGGATGGATTCGGAATTTTCAGAAGGTTGGGACTTAAACTCAAACCCTCTTTTTTGATCGTTACACCCGATGGCACAATCAAGGAAATATGGTCAGGTTATGACACTGGAGAATTAAAAGAGAAAACGAAGTTATGTATATCACAGGTAACCCATTATTGAATAATTGCAGGCATACAATGGTAAACCTCGCATATACTTGGGATAATGAAGTCGGCGAACAATCCGGAGCTACTTCAGCAATATTAAAGTAAGTTACCTTTACCTAATCAAACGAAGTCCGTGGCATTCCTGCTGAGGATTTCGTTTGATTTTAATAGACCGGGATAGCAACCCTGTCACATAAAATTCGTAAGCCACGTGACCGTCAGAATGTTTTCAAAGGTATCCTCTTTCATATAAGATTTCCACCATTTGAGCTGGTGAAACCACAAAAGGCTTCCGTGGAAAGTGTTTAAGATTGCCTGTAATCAGAAATGAATCTTCCCTACTCATTGCAACTTCATAGAATACAATATCATCAGCATCTGGAAAAACTTCATTATTTGTAGTATTGGAGCATATTGACTCTATACCCAACGCAGTGAAGCCTGAAATTAGATTTTCTATCATCACTGGTGGAAATTTAAATTTGGGACGTGACAATACTTCTTTGTATTCTTCGATAATTTCGCTATTGTACAAAGGTATTATAACCTCATTAAATATGCTTTTAATGATAATTGCAGTATTCGAAAGCCCATTTGATGATATAAGTGAAGATACAAGGACGTTTGTATCAATTACCGCATAAATCTTTTTCTTTTCTTTCATCTCTTGTGGCTTTTATTTCAGCATTGATATCTTCGAGAGTCATATCTGCGAGGTTGTTTTCTACCGATGACATACGCAATGCTTCAAAGGCTGTCAACGCATTGTATCTTATTAGCTCTGAGCTGTCAGCCTTGATTTCAAATGGTATTTTTTTTTCTCT
>CAYSMP010000027.1:0-32255 GCA_964432215.1 uncultured Sangeribacter sp. | reverse complement strand
GGGGCAAGGAGGATGAGTTGAAGCAGCTCAAATCCGAACTGGCAGCCCTCGACCGAAAGATTACTGCTGAACTTGCTCCAAAACAGGATGAGAAGGACGGCACTGAGGTAAAGCAGGAGCAATCACAGCAACCTCAGTCAGCGGTCAAGCCGGAAATGACCTCAAACACCGTTGTTGTTCAGCCTACCAATACCGAACAAGGGCATAAACCATCAATGGTGGCGGAGCCTCTGCCTCGTTATCCGCTTCCGGTTAGTCCGTCACGTTTTTCGTCACGTCATGCTGGAATTTGACATTCGCCAATAGACAGATCAGGCTTCAATGCTTGGTCTGTCTATTGTTAGATACATAAGACGAATAATCATCGTTCGTTTAAGCTACATATTTTTATAGAGACAGCCCACTAAATTTTTAGACATTTGTTCCGACAGCGGCCAATCTTTTATATAAATTAACTTGTAAAATAGAGGATTGGTCGTTTTTTACAATCATTATAATAGTTTTTACAATTCATCAAAAATGATTATTGCTACTTTTGTAGAAATTTTTATTAACCTAACAAAGTTATAAGATGATTGAAAAAAATCTGTGGAGAACAGTTATCTCGATTGTATTGTTGGCATGTAATTCCTTAGCACTTTTCGCTCAGCAGCCAAAGATGTATGTAAGGATGGCCGACTCGGAAATGAAAAGATTTCCGGAGGCTTGGCAAATTGATTGGGCCAAACGTCCGTCGTTTGGATACTGTCAAGGGGTCGTGACATTGTCTATGCTGAAGACATGGAAGGCAACCGGAGATGAAAAATATTATAAATATGTTGAGAAGTATGCCGACATGATGGTGCAGGAAGACGGTTCTATACTAAACTATGATTATATCAACGGAAAGCGAAATGTTGACATGATAAATACCGGGAAAATACTTTTTGATATTTATGACCAGACAAAGAATCCCAAATATAAAAAAGCGATGGACCTACTGTATAACGCGATGATGGATCATCCGCGTAACTCGTTGGGAGGATTCTGGCATAAGGAGGTTTATCCGTGGCAGATGTGGCTTGATGGATTGTATATGGCTTCTCCATATCTTGCACAGTATGCCCAGGTGAATGATAAACCGGAACTTCTTAATGATGTAATAATGCAATTTCTTCTTGTCAATAAATTTATGTGTGATCCTGTCACTGGATTGTATTTCCATGCTTGGGATGAGAAGAAGGTTCAGAAATGGTGTGATCCTGTTTCAGGGCTTTCTCATCATTTCTGGGGTAGGAGCATAGGTTGGTGGTATATGGCACTAGTTGATGTGCTTGATTTTATTCCCGAAAATCATCCTCTGCGACCGAACCTTATTTCTATAGTTGAGAATCTTGCAAATGCTTTGCCTAAATATCAGCGAGATGGCGTATGGTATCAGTTGTTGGGACTAGAAGATCGTGAAGGGAATTATATGGAGGCGACATGTACCGTGATGTTTATGTATGCCATAGCAAAAGCTGTAAACAAAGGATATATTGATGTCAAATATAATAAGATAGCTACAGATGCTTATGATGGAATCGTAAAAAATTTTATTAGAAAAGATGAAGATGACACAGTAATTCTTACGAATTGCTGCATGGTTGCGGGTCTTGGAGGAAAACCTTACAGAGATGGAAGTTTCGAATATTACATGAGTGAACCCGTGCGTGATAACGACCCTAAAGGAACCGGACCATTTATTATGGGATGTATTGAGTTAAATAAGTAAGAAAGTAAAGATAATTATTATGATGAGAAATCTATTAACAGGAATTTGTATGCTTCTATTAACAGGTTCAGTTCATATTGAGGCACAATCACCAGATTGGACAGGAGCTGAACGCATCGTCAGTAGTATTGAGAAGACCAAGTTCCCTGAAAGAACATATAATATAGAGAATTATGGTGCAAGAAAAGGATCGACTTTTCTGTCAACTGAAGCAATCAACAAAGCAATTATTGCTTGTAATCAAGAAGGTGGTGGTAAAGTCATAGTTCCAAAAGGAGAATTCCTTACTGGTCCCATAAAATTGAAAAGCAATGTAAATCTTTATCTTGAGGAGGGTGCAGTCTTGAAATTTTCTTCCGATTCAAGATTATATATACCTTCTGTGTTGACTCGATGGGAGGGTTTAGATTGTTACAATATTTCTCCGTTGATTTATGCTTATGGTGAGACAAATATAGCGATTACAGGAAGTGGAGTTATAGATGGTCAGGGGTCAAATGATAAATGGTGGCCATGGAATGGTAATCCACGTTTTGGCTGGAAAGAGGGTTTTCCTAATCAGAAAGGAGGAAGCCGTGCAAGACTTCAGCAATATTCTGAAGAATTTGTTCCTGTTTCAGAACGAATTTTTACACAGGAAGATGGACTTCGGCCACAACTTGTAAATCTGAATTTCTGTAATCGTGTTCTAATTGATGGTGTGACGCTTAAGAATTCTCCATTTTGGGTTATACACCCGTTGATGTGCAAGAATTTAATAGTGCGTGATGTTAAGATCTATAGTCTTGGGCCTAATAGTGACGGCTGTGATCCTGAATCTTGTAACAATATACTTATAGAAAGATGTTTTTTTGATACCGGTGATGACTGTATAGCGATAAAATCAGGGAGAAATGCTGATGGACGCAATTGGAATCTTCCTTGTGAGAACGTTGTGGTAAGAGATTGCGAAATGAAAAATGGTCATGGTGGCGTAGTAATAGGTAGCGAAATTTCGGGAGGGTTCAGGAATCTATTTGTTGAAAATTGTAAAATGGACAGTCCTCAATTGGATCGTGTAATCAGAATCAAGACAAATACGTGTAGGGGAGGAGTTGTGGAAAATGTATACGCCCGTAACATAGAAGTGGGACAATGTAAAGAAGCAGTACTGAAGATAAATCTTGATTATGAACCCAAAGAGATTTGTGACCGTAGTTTTGTACCATTTGTAAAAAATATTTTTTTAGAAAATATCACATGTAACAAAAGTAAATATGGTGTCCTAATTATAGGTTTGCCGACAGGACAGAATGTGGAAAATATTAATGTAGTTGATTGTGATTTCAAAAATGTCCATATTGATTACAAAATCAGCGGTGTCAGAAATATAGATTTTTCCAATTTAAAGATAAATGGCAAGAATGTGGTTTATAAATAAAGGAATTACAAAAATGAAAAGATTGGTTATTGTGGTTGTAGGTCTTTTGTGTTGTTTCATGGCATGGTGTAAAGATAATAAGCCGTGGCAAAATGGCAATCTGACAGTCTCGGAAAACAACCGCTACCTAATGCATGAGAACGGAACACCGTTTTTTTGGCTTGGCGACACAGGTTGGTTAATGCCCGAACGTCTCAACCGCGATGAAGTGGAGTTTTATCTCAGCAAATGTAAGGATGCCGGTTACAATGTAGTACAGGTACAGACGATAAACGCAGTCCCTGCCATAAATGCTTACGGACAATATTCAATGATTGATGGATTCAACTTCGACAATATTGATAGTCCCAATGTATATGGCTATTGGGACCATATGGATCATATTATCAAGACTGCAGAGAATAACGGTATATACATAGGGATGGTATGCATCTGGGTGGCTTGGTAAAGTCCGGACAAATGAATGAAGAGCAAGCTAAGCAATATGGAAAGTTTCTTGCCGATAGATACAAGGATTCGCCAAACATTGTCTGGATCATTGGTGGGGACATAAAGGGAGATGTAAAGAGAGAAGCCTGGGAAACTCTTGCTACTACGATTCGTTCCATTGATAAGAATCATCTGATGACCTTCCATCCTTTTGGCCGAACAACTTCTGCAAATTGGTTTAACGATTCAGATTGGCTTGATTTTAATATGTTCCAAAGTGGTCATCGACGTTACGGACAGCAAAAGGGCGATGGAGACTTTACTTTGCCTCAACATAATGAAGAAGATAATTGGCGGTATGTGGAATATTGCCATAATATGACTCCTATGAAGCCGGTCATAGATGGAGAACCTATCTATGAGGGAATACCACAAGGGCTACATAATCCCAATGAAGCAAGATGGACGGCTGCTGATGCCCGCCGATATGCATATTGGTCAGTGTTTGCAGGAGCCTGTGGCCATACCTATGGTAACAATAGCATTATGCAATTTTATAGACCGGGC
Organism: uncultured Sangeribacter sp.; assembly: GCA_964432215.1. GTDB lineage: Bacteria > Bacteroidota > Bacteroidia > Bacteroidales > Muribaculaceae > Lepagella. Next base: position 28,086 of record CAYSMP010000027.1, on the reverse strand, counting down.
GTCAATCCCTCCTACGGTGCTATAGAAGCATGGTGGGATGCCTTGGACAATCCTGGGTACAATCAAATGAAATATCTCAAGGGACTCATTCTCAAATTCCCATATTTTGAAAGAGTTCCAGACCAAAGTATCATATCTGGGAATAACGGCGAGCGCTATGACTTCGCGGTAGCCACAAAAGGAAAAGACTTCCTCTTGGTCTATAACCACTCCGGAAGGCCTATGGAAATAGACCTTACCAAGATTTCTGGCAAAAAGAAGAAAACCTGGTGGCTTAATCCCCGCACTGGTGAATACACCTTCATTGGAGAATATGATAGTAAAGTCACACCTTTCTTTTCAGATTCTCCATATGGGAGAGGCGAAGATTGGGTGTTGGTTGCTGTCGACTCCAATAAGGATTATGGAATAGAATGAATATTAAATCTATCGTTTTTAATTTACTTTTTTGATTATAACACTAATTTTGCAATTTTCCGAACAGATTTTATAATTCATATATGATGAAATTCAGTAATTTTGCAATCATGATTATAGGAAGGAAGATGGCAGCAGCTCATAATGTATTTTAATTTTTGATAATATAATATGAAAAGCAGTCAATCCACAATCTAACGTGGTTAGTTAGAATGATGTTAGGTTAAAATTAAATTAGGTTAATAGGTTAAAAAAAAATGAGCTGCTGCCTCTCTGTTTCAAGATTATAGTAAATTTTTTATGATTCATCCCTTTGCTTTTAGTTGATAATAATGATAAAATTTGTAATTTTGTAATCAGCATTATTTCTGGAGGCACTTTGACTATAAACTAAAATTATGAAAAGACTCAGTAACGTGTTTATGCTTTTGGCTTTGGTTTTGTCATCTTTGACTCAACCTTTACAAGTTAAAGCCGATGTAAAAAAAGAAAAAGCGAGAATTATCGTTCTCACCGATATCGAGAATGAGCCTGACGATGCCATGTCATTAGTCAGGTTCCTGACATACGCAAATCAATGGGACGTGGAAGGCATCATTGCCACTACTTCGGTGCATCAAAAACGCAAACTTGCTACTTGGAGAATCAAGGAGATTGTGGAAGCTTATGGAAAAGTACAGCCCAATTTACTCAAGCATGAGCCGGGATATCCCACGATGGATTATCTTATGTCCATTATTAAGGAAGGTCGTCCGGATTACGGCATGCATGCCGTCGGGGAGGGAATGGATTCTGAAGGGTCTGACTGGATTATAACCACTGTTGACAAAAATGATTCTCGGCCTGTTTGGGTGCTTGTCTGGGGTGGTCCGAACTGTCTCGCGCAAGCGCTGTGGAACGTTAGAAATTCAAGAAATGATGAGCAGGTTGAAGAATTTGTTAAGAAACTTCGTGTCTACACCATATCTGACCAAGATGACAGTGGCCCATGGATACGTAAGAATTTTAAAGATCTTTTCTATATAGCTAGTCCGGGTTACCATAAGTTTGGAGGCTATCATTATGGCACATGGAGCGGCATAAGCGGAGATAATTTTCATGGCAGGTTTACCGGTGCGAATTTTGAAATCGTCGACAATCCCTGGATGGATAAGAATATACGTTGCAAGGGTCCACTCGGCGAGCAATATCCATTCATGAAATTTCTGATGGAAGGCGATACTCCCACATTCCTTTATTTGATAGATAATGGATTGAGTACTCCTGAACGACCTGATTGGGGAAGCTGGGGAGGCAGATATGAATTTTATCAGCCTCGTACAGAACGTTGGTTTATAGAGCCGGAGACTCGTCCGCTTTGGACTGATGCGCAGGATGAAGTAATAGGAAACGACGGCAACTGGCATACCAGCAATAAGGCTACTATTTGGAGATGGCGAGAGGCTTTCCAGAATGACTTCGCAGCTCGTATGGATTGGACAATCAACGACTATAAGAATGCCAATCATCCCCCTGTCGCTAAATTATCATGTCCGGCAGAAATGACAGCAAAAGTTGGTGATACAATTAATTTAAGTGCTATGGCAAGTTCTGACCCTGATGGTGATGAACTGCAGTTCAAATGGTATTATTATCCAGAACCTGGTACTTTCAACACTGCGACGGCCCGCAATGGTAATCCCATCAAGATAGAGAATGCCGATAAAGCGGAAGCCTCGTTTGTGGTTCCCAAAACTGAACGCTATGGTACCATGCACTTTATTGTTGAGGTGACAGACAAAGGAACACCTTCCTTGACAAGATACCAAAGGGTGATTGTTAACGTAGAAGAATGATGTTAAGATTTATGGTTACGTATATAATAAGGTTAGTAACATTATTGATTTCTATTATGGCTGTTATGACAGGTGTTGCTTTTGACGGCACGCCTGTCAGACACCGTGTTTTGGTCAGTACGGATATAGGTGGTACAGATCCCGATGACAACCAGTCGTTTATTCATCTTATGATGTATAGCGACTGTTTTGATCTTGAGGGTCTGGTCTCGTCTCCATCTTTCGGTGCTGGGTCCAAGGAGGAGATGCTTCGTCAGATTGATCTATATGAGAAAGACTATCCAAAGCTCAAGCGGAAATATAAGACTCTGATGAACCCCGATAAATTAAGGGCTCTTTGCAAGCAAGGTAGACGTGGATTGGCTTCATTCGCCGGATATGATAAGCCCACTGAAGGGAGTGAATGGATTATTAAATGTGCGCGCGAGAAAAGTGACCGTCCATTATATGTCTTGGTATGGGGAACGCTCGAGGATCTTGCTCAGGCATTGCATGATGCGCCTGATATCAAGGATAAGATCCGGGTCTATTGGATAGGTGGCCCCAACAAGAAGTGGGGTGTAAACAGCTATGCATACATAGTCAGGAATTTCCCTGATTTGTGGATGATTGAAAATAACTCTTCTTATAGAGGTTTGATCGGCAATAAAAAGGTGGAGGATGATTATAATGCGTACTATTATGATCGTTTTGTAAAAGGTGCCGGACATTTGGGCGCTGATTACATCAATTATTACGATGGGGTCGTAAAAATGGGCGACACTCCGTCATTGCTTTATATGCTGAATGGTGACCCTGCAGACCCTGCCGGGGAAAGTTGGGGAGGCTCCTTTGAGAGAATTTATGAAAGTCCCTATACTATATATACAAGAAACACTTGCAAGTCAGATACCGTTGCATCATATTCTGTTGTTGAATATCAATTTGCCGGACCGATTCAGAATGACTCTGTTATCGGAAAGAAGTTTTTTACATTTAATATCGATCGTCAAGATTGGGATGGTGTATATATCGGCAATGGCAGATATGCTGTCAGATATTCTCCAAAGCAACCTGCTGTATTGAAGTATCAGATAACTTCCGAACTTAAAGAACTTAATGGTCAATCGGGCTCTTTGGTAGTGTCTGAGATATGGCCTGGCGATAAAACTTCAGATGGCATTAAGCTTGGCGATAATTGGTATTCAGACTTGCAAGATCCCGAACTCTTTGATGGAGTTTGGCAAGGAAGCAGGACGGTTGGTAAATTTAGAAAAGAAGTTCTTGACGACTGGAATAAACGATGGTCCGCTTTAAAATGAAAAACTTATGCCTTAGATAAAAACAACTCTAGAACCATGAATAGATTTTTTCAATCATTTTTTTCGATCCTATTTGTTGTGATGGGCTTATGGGTTGCACCTGCCTATGCATATGTCAAATATTATACATCTGCCGATGGCCTGTCGCATGATCGTGTTCGTGGATTCTATCAGGATTCCGATGGGATGATGTGGATTTGTACTTGGTATGGAATCGACCGTTTCGATGGGTATAAATTTTACAGTTTTAGACCTCAGAAAGAACTTGATGTTTATGGTAGATTCAAGCAAGTGTGTATTGAGAATGACACAATGTTTATTAAGACCATTGATGGAAAAAGCCTATCTTTTGATCTTAACAATTACAAATTTGATAGAATAGATAGTTTTCCTGAAACCAAGAATAGGTTAACACGTGATTTCGTAGATCGTGATGGGAATAGATGGACAGCTACGGATTTCGGAATCCGTTTTACAAGTAGGGCTCCAACAAACTATTTTTTGATATCAAATAAGGATTTTCCTTATGCAAGAGCTATCTATGAGAATTCAGAAGGTAAAATTCTTATTAGTTGGTGTAGCGAATCGAATAAAGATATTACTGGTGAGGTGTTGAGCTATGCCTTGGATGGAAACCAAACAGGTGTCATTTGTAAGGACAAACCGGTGTACTCTATTCTAGAGGATAATAGGAAAAATATTTGGCTGGGAACTCGCACAAATGGGATATCTATACTCACTCCTCAAGGTAACGGCCGATATAAAGAAGTGAATTATTCTGCAAGTTCGGATTTATCTGGATTGTCTAATAATTTTATTTATGATTTATTGCAGGATCAATTAGGAAGAGTATGGATTGCAACGCTTGGTGGAGGGGTAAATATTGTAATGGAAAATTATGATATCAAAGCTTTATCCTTTTTACATCCTAAAGGCTATCCAGACAGTCATTCCAGAGTAAGAAATTTTCTGATTCATAATGGCGTATTATATATTGGAACGGATAATGGACTCTTGCAGACAAATATTGAAGAGGGAAAAAAATTCCAACAATTCAAATCTGTTGTCTTCAAAGGTTCTCAGCCTGCCGATGAAATTATTAATCTTGCTGATGGGTGGGGAGAAACTATTCTTATTTCCTCATTTGGCAAAGGAATATACTCTTTAGATCCACGCAATAATGTTTCAAGACTCTTGGTTGCAGATGATATCGCAGACAAACATCTTGTCTATTCAGCAATAACCGAAGGGTATAAAAGATTATGGGTGACGGCTCGCACTGCTTTGATGCTTTATAATCTCGAGGGAGAGAAAGAATCCTATGTCAGTCCAGTAGCTGAAAAACTAACCTATCTAGAAACAAAACCTCTGAAAGATAGTAAAGGCCGTTATTGGTTTGCTACAACAGAGGGAGTATTGTGTGTCAATTCTCCTGATATGGCTCCTGTCAATAATTCGAATAAAATCAATTTTACGGATATTACGTTTCATAGGGCTGACTCTACTTTTACGAGGATCCTTACGAACAATGATTCGATAATTACAGTTCCCAATGATTTACGCAACTTATCTTTGGGACTATCATCAATGCTATTCAGTAATCCAGATGGAGTGAGATATGAATGGAGAATACAAGGTAAGGATTCTTTATGGACAGAAACTGATGGACAACACTCCTTGACTCTTACTAATTTACCATCGGGATATATGACCATTGAGGTTAAATCTACAGATGAATTTGGCCGCGCTCTTTTAAATCAACAGAAATTGACTCTCTTTGTTACTCCTCATTGGTATGAACATCCTTGGATAAAAGTTGTAGTTGGAATGATAGCCGGATTGGTCATCCTTTATATGATATGGCTAATTTTTCACTATAGAAGGCTATATGATGCACTTGTCAATAGCCAGCCGGTAGCGCTCATAAGTTCTGCTGTCACTGAAATAAAACCGGAAGAGACCATTACTGAGGATGATAGAAAATTCATAGATGATCTGAATTGCAAAATTGAGGCTACAATCACCAATTCAGACTTTTCAATTGATTCCATTGTAGCAGCAATGGGAATGAGCAGATCTGTATTTTACAGAAGACTTAAGTCGATAGTCGGACAATCCCCATCGGAATATATCAATGAATTCAGGTTGAATCGTGCGATCTCAATATTGCGTGCCAACCCTACAAAACAGGTAGCAGAGATTGCTTATGATTGTGGATTCTCTTCTCCTCAATATTTCAGCAACGTTTTTCGCAAACGCTACCATATGACACCAAACGAATGGAGGAAAAACAATATTTGAATTGTAATTATAAGTTTTAGCACAGATTTTGCAATTGTAATTGGGTGATATTCCATAATTTTGCTGATGTAATTCATTAGTGAAATTATGGAATTTAATTTTTTATTTTTACAACCTATACACTATGCAAAAGAAACTATTCCTAAGTTTTGTGGCGATAATGATTGGCGTTGTCTCGTCAATGGCTCAGTCTGTCGTCAAAGGAGTGGTGCACGATCAGCAGGGAGAACCTGTGATTGGCGCAACCATACTTGTTAAAGGTACCAACGCAGGTACTATGACTGATATCGAAGGCAAGTTCGATATCAACGTAAAAGACATTCAGAAAGATATTCTGGTCATCACCTATATAGGTATGAAGACCAAGACCGTCTCTATAGACGGGAAAACTCAAATTGACGTGGTTTTGGAAGAGGAAACTGCTCACCTTGATGAGGTCGTAGTCATTGGTTACGGAACACAGCGACGAGGTGATCTTACTGGATCAATTGCCTCTGTCTCTGGTAAGGAACTCAACAATATGCCAGTGGCATCTGCTGCCGAAGCGCTTGTCGGTCGGTTGCCTGGAGTCCAGGTGACTTCAGCCGATGGTTCTCCAGATTCCGATGTGATGGTTCGTGTCCGCGGTGGAGGGTCCATTACTCAAGATAACTCACCTCTTTATATTGTAGATGGCTTTCAAGTAGACAATATTAAGGATATTCCTCCGTCCGATATAGAGTCTATCGATGTTTTGAAGGATGCATCCGCAACCGCCGTTTATGGTGCAAGAGGTGCAAACGGTGTAATCATCGTGACTACTAAATCTGCTAAAGGTGGGAAGGTAAATGTTTCCTTCAATGGCTACATGCAGGTGCGTACTCTTGCTAAGCGTGTTCCTGTCCTGGATCCTTATGAATTTGTAATGCTTCAATATGAAAAAGCACGTTTAGGCTCCTCTGAACCGACATCATTCCTAAACAAATATGGTGATGTGGATGAATTATATATATATAAAGGTTATAGTGGAGATGATTGGCAAGATCAAATCTTGGGCAAAACAGCTATATCGCAGAACTATAATGTTAGTATTACAGGTTCCAAGGATAAAACCAAATATAGTTTAAGTGCAACATATTCCGATAGTCCAAGTATCCTTGCTGGCAATGGACAAACACGTTTCAATACTAATTTCAAACTTTCAACTCAGCTCGTAAAAAATCTTACTCTCGACTATAATACACGTTTTATGGATAATACAGTTGACGGTAAAGGTACTGAGGGTGTAAGGGTATTAGATGCATTGGAGTATGCGCCCACTCAGGGACTTCGCGATTTTATGGATATGCCTCCAGTTTCTGAGAATTTTACTCCTGAAGAGGAAGATTATGTGCAACGTTATGATCCTTTGGAATATGTACAGCAAAACTGGCGTAAGCGCCGAGGTACTTTGTTTAATACAAGTCTGTCATTGACTTGGAGTATCATAAATGGACTTGTATATCGTCCTGAGTTTGGAATAGACTATGGTTATAATCAAAATAAACTCTACTATGGTTCAAAGGCAAACAAGGCTGTCACTGAAAGTGAAAGTATGCCCATGACTGAATGGGAAAAGAGCAATTCTTCTAGATATCGTTTTGCTCAGACTCTGACTTACAAATTTGATATTGCAAATGATCACAATTTTAATGTCATGATAGGCCAGGAGCTTAATCACTATCAGCTACGTTCCAATACAACAGGTGTCAGATATTTCCCACTTGGCATTTCTCCGGAAACAGCTTTTGACAATCAGGGATTAGGAACTTCTTATACCAATTCAAGTTCCACATCCACTCCTGAACGCTTGGCTTCTTTTTTTGGTCGTGTGAATTATGATTTCGACCATCGTTATATGTTCACGTTTACGATGCGTGCAGACGGTTCTACCAAATTTGCTCCAGGTCATCAATGGGGCTATTTCCCAGCAGCTGCCGTAGCTTGGCGTATTTCTCAGGAGGAATTCATAAAAAATGTTAAAGTTCTGTCAAATCTTAAGCTTCGTTTGAGTTATGGTGCATCTGGCAATAACCGTATAGCAGATGATATGTGGCGTAATGTCTACAAAATCAGCACTAATCGTTCTCCAGGTTGGGGAGAAACGCTTAATTCTTATTATGCACCCAGTGCACAATATTTGACAAACCCAAATCTGAAGTGGGAAACAACTTATACTCGGAATCTTGGTTTGGACTTTGGCTTCTTTGACGAACGCCTTTTTGGAGCACTCGAACTTTATTGGAATACAACAAAGGATCTTCTTGTCCCTTCTGACATTCCATCTTCTACGGGTTTTACTCAGCAGCTGACCAATATTGGTCAGACTTCTAATCGAGGTGTTGAACTTTCTATGACCGGTCAGATTGTCGATACAAAAGATTTCCAACTATCTGCTAACTTTAATATAGGTTTCAATAGAAATAGAGTAGACAAACTTGCTGAAGGAGAAACCATGTGGGAACTTATGTCGCGTTGGGCAAGTACCGACCAGTTACCCAACAACGATTTCCGTCTGATTGTCGGTCAGCAGACTGGTTTGATGTATGGTTATGTTAATGATGGAATGTATTCTGTCGATGATTTCGACTACGATGCTTATTTGAACAATAATAAATGGGTGCTTAAGCCAGGTGTCGTAGACTGTTCTTCCTTGGTTACTGTTATGCCTGGTGCACCCAAATTTAAAAAGATGAGTGAAGTGGAAGAAGGAACAGATAATCCAAAGATTACAGAAGATGACATTGTCATGATAGGTAATGCCAATCCTAAGATTTCTGGTGGTTTTGGTCTGAATGCTACCTTAAAAGGTTTTGATCTTAACATGTTCTTCACTTTTATGGCAGGACATAAGGTCTATAATGGTAACAAGATGCACTTGACTTCTTGGTGGCGCAACAACGAACGTTGCAATCTTTCTACCAGTGTTGATTCCCAGCATCGTTTCCGTTATTTCGATGATGCCGGCAACGACCTTCGTCAAGACCCTCAGTTGCTCAGTGAGTTTAACAAGAACGCTACGATCTGGAATCCCACTACTATAGGTACAGCCATTATGATGTCTGACAATGCAGAGGACGGATCATTCCTAAGATTGAGCACCGTTTCATTAGGTTATACAATCCCATATAACATTACTAAGAAGTTTGGTGTGCGGACTCTTCGTGTGTATGTCACTGGCAGCAATCTATTCTGCTTGACAAAGTATACCGGCTATGACCCGGAAGTTAATATACAGAAAGGACTTACACCGAATATTGATTGCAATGTCTACCCACGTAGCCGTGCTTATACATTCGGATTGAATATCAATTTTTAATGTAATAGAATCATGAAAATTAAAAATATATTGAGTGGTTGCTTATTATCACTTTTGTTAATAGCCACTTCCTGCAATGATTTCCTTGATGTGCAGTCTCCATCTAAATTTGATGATGATTACGTTTATGCAAGCGAAAATGAAATATTTAGAGCTGTGACTGGCATCTACAATCCTTTGACACTTGTTTATGGTCAAAGATGGGCAACTGCATATAACTCTAACTGTGATGTGGAATTCAATGATGTAAAGGATACTCCGAGTGCTAAAGGTGATGACTTTGCTTGTTTCGAGCCACAACCGTATTGGACAGAGATAACTTCTGTTTGGAACTATATGTATCAAGGTATCAATCTCGCTAATACCGTAATACAGGGTATTGAGAATAGTCCTCTTTTCAAATCTGCCAATAAGAATGAACCATCTGATCTTATGCAGATGTATGGAGAAGCTAAAACGTTAAGAGCAATGATGTTCCACGATGTTGTACGTACTTGGGGAGATGTCCCGTTCAAATTGACTCCCACTGTAGCTGGAGAGGATTTTGAACTTGCTCCTACCGACCGCGATGAGATTCTCACTACTCTTATCAACGATTTGATTGATGTTGAACCTCTAATGAAATATGCAAGCGATATTAATTTTGGAGCAGAACGCGCATCCCGTGAGTATTGTCAAGGTTTGATTGCACTTATTGCACTTACTAGGGGTGGATATTCACTACGCCCGGATAAAGGCAATCCCTCAGCAGTAGGAACAATGAAAAGAGCTGATGATTGGAGAGATTACTATAAGATTGCTGAGAAGTATGCTGGTATGGTAATAAATTCGGGAAAACATAATCTAAACCGCAGTTTTGCCCAAATTTGGAAAGACGAATGCAATTATATTGTTCCTTCCGACGATGATATAATTTTTGATGTGGCATTGCTTAGGGGTGGTGTTGGTGAGTATTGTTATTATGTTGGAATACCTATAGACTCATCACATAATGGATCTACAGGCACAGGAACAAATCCTTATGGAAAAGCATCTGGAAGTTATAGCATGTCTTCTCTATATATGATGTCTTTCGATAAAGATGATCTTCGTCGGGATGCTACTTGTGCTTTGTATCGATATGATGCTAATCTGAACCAGAACAAACTTACATTAGGTGCTTCTCAATTGGGCGGCGTGAAAGTCGCCAAGTATAATAGGCTTTTTATGAATGAACCGTTAGGTGAGACAAGTGCGAAATCTCCAGGTGTAAATGCTACTTATATGCGGTACGCTGATGTTCTTCTTATATACGCCGAAGCTGTCAATGAGAATAATAACGGTCCAACATCCGAAGCCAAGGACGCCTTGAAGAAAATTCGTCGTCGTGCTTTCCCGGAAGAACTTTGGGGTGAGAAAGTAGATGGATATGTTGATTCTAGGTCAGACAAGGAGAGCTTCTTTGAGGCTATTTTCAATGAGCGTAAATGGGAATTTGGTGGGGAAGGAAAACGTAGATTTGAACTTGCCCGATGGAACCTTTATGGGAAAGTCCTGAAAGATATGTATATGACAGCTAAGGAAGCAGGTCAGTTTGCCCATGGTATTGGTGGAAAGGATCATGGATGTCCAGCCAAATTCTATTGGAGACAAGTTGACGATCCGGATCGTCCCGGTCATAAGAAAATAGATATTGTCGGCCTTTTCGAGCCATATGAAGGCGAGACTAAAGGATGGAATTCAGTCGATTTTGCCACTAAATTCTGGAATGCCAATGATACTCCAAGTGAAACTCTGAAGCGTGCTTTCCGTGGCTATTTTACCCCTGAGACAATCGATGCTCTTGATCCAGAGGTGACCCCAGTGAGATATCTGCTGCCATTCTCTTCAAATATTCTTTCGACCAACTCGAATCTGCAAAACTACTACGGATTCTAAATTTCTATAGATCATGAAATACGTTAAAAATATATTCCATTTGATTTTGGTAGCCGTTCTTTCTATATATGTTGGCAGTTGCCAGAAAGACGATATCTCTGTACAAACTGACTTGTTTAGTCCGCGTATGGTGTCGGGATACCCTATTGTGGAAAAAAACTCAATTAAATACGTTTGGTACGAGATTAAGGAAGCAGAGTCTTACACTATAGAGTTGAGTTATGATGAATCATTCTCCGATATTATCCTTTCTGAGAATATTTCATCCACAGTCTTCACAGCCACCGGTCTCTTTTATGACACAAATGTCTATACTCGTCTTAAAACACATTCTTCCGACCCCAATCATGATTCCAAGTGGTATATCATGAAGGCTCAGCATACAGAGGAAAGGGATATCCCAAAAATCCTTCATGAAGTGCTTCCTGAAGATATTAGTAATAATTCAGTTCGTGTCGTTTGGGATGTCTTGGATGATTGTCCAGCTGATTTGCTCACAGTCAGTGAGATATCTGATAATGCAGACAATTCTCAAGAGCAAGAGAGCCAGAAATTGGAACTGCGTCTTACTGCAGCACAGTTTGCTTCGGGAGAATATCTGATAGAAAATCTTAAGGAATCTTCGACCTATGAAATCTGCCTTCATAATACTGCTGTTCCAAATGTGAAGGAGCAACCCTACAACAAAATTAAAGTGACAACTATAGGGGCTCCTGGTGGGACTATTCCTGTTTCTGCTAATAGTGATCTTACCAATCTCCTGAAGACAGGTGAGAAAAATCCAAATATTAAAGACGGACAAGTCTATAGTGTTGCTCCAGGAGTAGTGTTGAATCTTGATGGCTTTGAGTTTACTAAGGGCTTTGTCCTAGAGGCTCAACCTGGTGTGACCCCTCAGATTGTCATCTCAAATGATTTTACTCCTGTTGGCGGTGCAGGTCTTATTGAATTTAGAGGAATAAAGCTTTCTGGAAAAGAGGGACTCATTTCTTCTGCGGCTGATGATGCAAGAAGCTACACATTCGAAGGTGTTGTCCTCTCAAATTGCGAGGTCTCCGGTTTTGGTTCACGCTTCATATATATGAATGTCACTCCCGGTAGCCACAAGGTAATCAGGAAATTCCAGGCTGAGAACACTATCTTTAATGAGGTCACTTCTCCTAAGCATCTTGTTTCTATGGATTCAAAAATTGATACTTCTACAAGTAGTGTCCGCATTGATGAAGTGCTTATCAGCAACTCTACAATTATGAATTCTCCCGCTTTAGGTGGTATTTCATTCATTACAGATGACGCTTGCAATTATAAATTCTATGTTGAGATCGACCATCTCACGATTTTTGAATCTTGCACTTCCAAAAACCGTGTGATTCACATGAATGGCGCCACTGTCGCCGACTCCAAGGTGATTGTCAATAATTTGTTGCTTAGCAATGAGAAATCCTTCAGCGTGAATGGCGATGTTCAGGGTATGGTATATCAGATGTGCATAACCAAAACAAAGAATAAGGTTTTTGAAAACAACTATCGCACTAAAGGTCTCGATGAAGTATCCAAGTCAGGAGGCACAGTCAATACCGTTATGCTGGATATTTCTCAGGCTGATTTGTTCGATGATCCTGCCAACGGTGATTTGACTATCAAGGCTACTGGTTCCGATATCTATACCAAGAAAGTGGGTGACCCACGTTGGATTAAATAAAAAATCTTTGTCATCTGAATTTCGGGAACATCTTGTATAGGTGTTTCCGTTTTTTTTTGTCAAAAACTTAATTTGACACTATATTATAATTCTAAGAACGGTTATTGCAATTATAAAGTATTGAATTTCTATAATTTTGCAGAGTAATCAATAAAATTTTGCATCCATGAAGCTCAAAAATGTTGCTCTTGTAGCCATTGCTCTTTTTAATTTAATCGTATCAGGTGCGGTATACGGTCAGGATGATAACCGTCCTCTGGCCTTTGCTACTGCTGAGGGATATGGGAAATATACTGTAGGTGGTAGAGGTGGTACTGTCTATGAAGTGACAAACCTTAACGACTCTGGAAAAGGAAGCCTCAGGGAGGCCGTTAATGCAAAAGGACCTCGTATAGTTGTATTCAGGGTCTCCGGTACAATCGAACTGAAAAGCGCGATTAAAATCAAAAATCCTTATATAACTATCGCCGGACAGACTGCTCCTGGCGACGGTATCTGCATCAAAGATTATCCTATTTCTTTAGATGCCGATGAGATTATAATCCGATACATTCGAGTCCGTTTGGGTGGTGACTCAGGCAGGGAGGATGATGCTATTGGTGGAAGATTCAAGAAGAACATTATTCTTGACCATGTTTCTGCAAGCTGGAGTGTGGATGAAACAATGTCTGTCTATCATTGCGAGAATGTCACTATCCAATGGTGCATCATCAGCGAGAGTCTTTTCATGTCAAATCATGCAAAAGGCAATCATGGCTTTGGAGGTATTTGGGGCTCAAATTATTCCACATACCATCATAACTTGATTGCCCACCACTCAAGCAGGAATATGAGATTCTCATCCGGATGTGGATATAACGATTATCGAAATAATGTCATCTACAATTGGGGATATAATTCATGTTACGGTGGGGAGAAATATCAGGATGCTGATCCGAACAGTGAATTTAATTTCACTGAAATAAATATGGTAGGCAACTATTATAAGCCTGGTCCAGCCACTCAGCCAGGGGCTGTATCTTACAGAATCGCAAATCCCAGTTTCCGTTCTACTGAAGACTATGGTCATTGGTACATTGCCGGGAATTATGTGGAAGGCAATGAAAAAGTTACTGCCGACAATTGGGATGGCGGTGTGCAGGCTGATGCTTCTATGTTGCCCCTTATGAGGCGCGAAACCCCTTGGGAAGCTATGTCTATAAAAGAAGAGTCGCCTAAAGATGCCTATGAGAATGTATTGGCCTACGCCGGATGTTCAAGCCCTGTCCGCGACGCTGTAGACTTAAGGATTATTGAAGATGTGCGTAGCGGCTCTGCTAAATTTGAGGGACCCACATATAAGACCAAAAAGAAGGTTGCTGATAAAAATGTTCCTTGTGGCATCATTGATAATCCTTCAGATGTTGGTGGTTGGCCTGAACTGAAGTCTACAGAGCCTCCTGTTGATTCTGACCATGATGGCATTCCTGACTTCTGGGAATCTGCAAATGGCCTGAATCCGAATAATCCTCTGGATGCTTCTAAAATAGGTGATGATGGTTATACTCCCCTTGACAAATACCTTGATGCCATTATAATGAAAGATAACTCTTCTTCTCCTATTATTTCTTCAGATTCCTACTTTGTCAAGGAATTTTATGTTCTTAATGGCACAAAGGTCAATTCCGAAGCAAAAGGCGTGGTGATTGAGATGGAGAAAACGGGCAATCATATTATTTCCACCAAGAAAATAAAATAAAAAGCAATTATTAGTCGTTCTGGTTCGTTATCTGTTTAAGATTAAATAGTTAAAAGATATCATATGATACTTAGAAATTCAGTAATAGCTTATTGTATTTTAGTATTTTGTGTCAACGCATCAGCAGGTCGCCAGCAATCCGCTGATGCTTCTTTAGATGACACTTTTCAATCTGCATGTGAAATAGAAAAGTGCCGACTTATTGTGACGACAGACTTAGGGGGTAGCGATCCCGATGACATTCAGTCGATGATTCATCTTCTTGTTTGTTCGGACCGTGTTGATATCGAGGGGCTTATTAGTTCACAGGCTTGGGTCAATGATCCGGATAAAACTCCTGCTTTGCAGTCAATAGTGGATAATTTTATTTCTGTGCTTCCAAATATGCTTGTCCACTCAAATGGTTTTCCATCTGCGGAATATTTGAAATCAATTGTAGTGAGTGGTCAATCCATAGCTCATATGGATGGGGTTGGAGATGGCCTGGATTCGCCAGGATCTGAATTGATTGTAAAGTCTGTTACAAAGGATGATGAAAGACCGATATGGCTGGTGGCATGGGGAGGCATGAATACTATTGCTCAGGCAATATGGAAACTACGAAGCATTGCAGATGATGAGTTTTTCAGACATTATCTTTCAAAAATCAGAATCTATGACATATTAGGGCAGGATGATGCCGGTGCCTATATCGCAAGGACTTATCCCGAAATTCTTTACATAAGGAATAAGGAGGTCTATGGTTGGGCTCCCGATGACAACTGGACAAAAGACAACATCCAAAGCAAGTTGCCGTTGGGGCAATATTATCCAAATCGCATTTGGGCCACCGAAGGAGATTCCCCTTCTTTCCTATATGTCATTGCCAATGGTCTTAATGATCCAGAACATCCGGACTATGGTGGGTGGGGTGGCCGATTTTCCATTGATAAGGTTAAAAATATCAGAGGTATGGATTTTATCCAAAGCAGCGGAAAGGATGAATCGGTGTATTATGATTATTATATGATCGGGAGTGCACCGGAAGGTGTCAGGGCAATCAAGAAATGGGAAGATCATATACGTAATGATTTTGCAGCAAGAATGGCATGGAGTGAGGAATCCAATTATGCCGATGCCAATCATCATCCCGTTGTCTTTGTCAACGGCAACAGAGAATTGTCTCCTATACATATTGATGCCATTCCGGGAGAAACAATACGCTTATCTGCTTCGGGCACTTATGACCCGGATAACGATTCCCTTACATATTTATGGTATGTTTATGACGAGCCTTCTACAGGAAAAGCGACAATAGAGAACGTAGATTCCAAGGATTGCTTTGTAAAAATTCCGGAAAACACAAGTAATGTCACTCTTCATATAATACTTGAAGTGGCAGACAACGGAAATCCTCAGCTGACATCCTATCGGAGAATCATAATATCTGTCAAATAAACTTCTGCTTGTGATTGCTAAATAGAATAAAATAATCTTTATCTTCTGAATTTAGGGAACACCAAACAAGGTGTTCTCTTTTTTTTTGCTTCAATACTATTTTGACACGTTATTATAATTTAAAGAACAGATATCGCAATTATAAAGCATTGATTTTCTATAATTTTGCAGTGTGAACATTAAAATTTTCTCCATGAAACTCAAGCTTATTTCACTTGTTACCATTGTATTTTTCAAATTTATAATCTCAGGCGAGGTGTCTGCTAAGTGCGATAATCATCCTACTGTAAATGAGCTTCCAAGGGTAATTGTGCTTACGGATGCCGAGACAGATGACAGATGTTCGATGGTTCATTTCTTGCTTCATTCCAATGACATGCAGGTAGATGCCATTATTCAGACAAATTCTTGCTTTCAGAGAAATGGCTGGAGCAATCAGCCATGGCTTAAGGAAATGATTGAAGCATATGGAGTGGTTTATCCCAATCTGAAAGTCCACGATGAAAACTATCCGGCCCCCGAGGATTTGCTTTCAAAAATTTATGTTGGGGACGAGAATCCCGATCATATTAGACGCCAAGGTGTAAATTATAAGGAGTTGCTACCTGGAGCCAACCCTGTGATTGATCCATCTTCTTGGCCCGACACCCCTGGCTCAGACCGTATTGTTAACGTCCTTCTCGAAGAAGATCCTCGTCAAGTTTTCATTCAGTGTTGGGGTGGTGGTAATACTGCCGCCAAAGCATTCTACAAGCTTAAACATGACTTCCCGGATGAATATGACAGGGCTATAAAAAAGGCAGTGATGTATTGCATTTGGTATCAGGATGAAGCAGGTCCTTACATTGAAACTTATCATCCTGATGTCACTATATTGCTCAACCATCATTTTAGCGGAAGTTGGGATTATGGTACGATGACAAATACATTTGATTTTGTCAAGAACTATATGCACAACAGAGACAATCCTCTGGGATTATTGTATTCCCAACCATATATAAGCGAAGGTGATACTCCGGCATTCCTGTATTCATTGAATAATGGACTTCGTTCTTACGAGCATCCTTCGTATGGTGGCTGGGGAGGTCGTTTTTACAAAGTCAAAGGCTTTAAGAATGTCTATAGAGATACGGGATTCAGTCAACTTCGTGAATGGATTGAGCCTGCAATGCATGATTTTCAAGCAAGGCTCGAATGGTGTGTAACTCCCAAATTTGAAAATGCCAATCATAAGCCTGTTATAAATGTTTCGATGGGGCTTGATCATAATGTTTGTAGTGGTGATACAGTCAGGCTTGTAGCGGATATTGATGATACTGATTCTTTCAATGTAGATGCGGTGTGGAAATCTCGTGGAGAGATGTGGTCTCAAAAGGGTATTACGAAAGAATTTGTCGCTTCACATCCGGAGCGTTTTCATACACCTTGGCGATGCGCTTGGTATCAATATCCTGCTGGATCTTATCACGGAAACGTAGACCTTAATTTGGGTTCGGAAAGAAAAGCCGACATGTGGTTTGTCGCTCCTGAGGTTGATGAGCCACAGACCATACATATAATTCTTGAGGCTTATGATATGACTGTGCCACGCCTCACTTCATATGCAAGATTTATCATAACAGTGCATCCCAATGATTTCAGCTTAAAATAATCAAGTAATTTTTATATTTTATTTAAAATTATGAACATCCATGAATTAAAACTTATGTCGGAGACCAGCCGTAAGCGTCTGCTGGAGATTGTCTATAAGGGAAAGGCAGGGCATATCGGGGGTGACCTTTCTTGCCTGAATCTTCTCATAGTGCTATATTTCGACGTGATGAATGTTGATCCGTCAAATCCTTCTGATCCTCATCGTGATCGTTTTGTACTCAGCAAGGGACATTGTGTGGAGGCGCTCTATGCCACCCTCGAAGCTAAAGGATATATCACAAAAGATGTGACTGACACCCTTGGCAAGTTTGGCTCAATCCTTTCCGGGCATCCTACAATAGAAGTCCCTGGAATAGAGGTGAACTCAGGTGCACTCGGTCATGGGCTTTCGATTGGTGTCGGAATGGCTTTGGCTGCCAAGATGGATGGCAACGGATATCGCACTTTCGTTGTGATGGGCGATGGCGAACAGGGTGAAGGATCTATTTATGAAGCCGCCATGGCTGCCAATCAGTTCCATCTTGATAATCTTGTCGCCGTAATCGACCGCAACCATCTTCAGATAAGTGGCGATACAGAAGATGTCATGTCGCTTGGCAATATCAAGGAGCGGTGGTCTTCATTCGGTTGGGATGTCACCGAGACCAATGGCGACGATATCGCTGAGCTTGTCAAGACATTCCATGCCATTGACTACAATAATGGGAAACCGCATCTGATCGTTTCAGAATCTACCAAAGGCTTCGGCGTGTCTTACATGGAAAATGTCGCCAAGTGGCATCATGGCATGCCCAATGAAGAGCAGTATCAGACTGCAATTAAGGAAATTGAATGTAGAATCGCTAAAGAATCCAACTTATGATAGCATGTCGTAAAGCCTTCACGGATACTCTCCTTGAAATGGCACGTAAAGATAAATCAATTGTAGCGGTCACTACTGATGCACGTGGCTCTGTGACCTTGGGAGATTTTGCCAACGAACTTCCCGATCAATTTGTGGAATGTGGAATAGCCGAGCAGAATGCTGTCGGCATCTCTGCCGGTCTCGCACATAGCGGTAAAAAAGCGTTTGTTTGTGGTCCGGCTTGTTTCTATGTTGCCCGCAGTCTTGAGCAGGTGAAGGTCGATGTAGCCTACAACCGCACTAATGTCAAGATTCTTGGAGTAAGCGGCGGAGTCGCTTATGGTGCACTTGGTGCCACTCACCATAGCCTCCACGATATTGCAGCCTTGCGTACATTCCCTGGAATGAATATAGTCCTTCCTTGCGATGCGCGTCAGACAGCTCGTCTCGTGAAGATGCTTACAGAGTGTTCCGAACCCGTGTATGTCCGTGTCGGTCGTGCTGCTGTGCCAGATGTGTATGATAACGATGATTTCTCATTTGAATTTGGCAAGGCCAATATGCTCGCTGATGGCAAGGATCTCACAATTATTGCAACCGGTGAGACTGTATATCATGCTTATCAGGCTTCTAAGATTCTTACCGACAAAGGTGTCTCTGCAAGAGTGCTTGACATGGCTTTCATAAAACCGCTTGACACGGAGGCCATTCTTCGTGCTGCCCGTGAGACCGGACGCATCATTACTGTTGAGGAGCATAGCCGTTTCGGCGGACTTGGAGCTGCAGTTACTGAGACTATTGCCGAAAATCCGGTTCCTGTCAAGATCCTCGGTATTCCCGATGAAGACGTGATACATGGCAATTCAAAGGAGATTTTTGCGTATTATGGCATTGATACCGATGGTATTGTAAAGGCCGCCCTTGACTTCATCCCTAAATCATGAATGCTATGAGCCATAAAGTAATAGCTATCGATCAGAGCACTTCTGCCACAAAGGCGATGCTCTTTGATGATTTCAGACTAGTGAATCGTGCTAATGTCGAGCATCACCAATATTATCCCCGTCCCGGCTGGGTGGAGCATGACCCTGTGGAGATTTATGACAATACCATCAGGGCTATCAAGACTCTGTTGACTGGTGTCGATATTGAAGATGGCGATTGGTCGCTTGCTATCACAAATCAGAGGGAGACGGTTGTCGTGTGGAATCGTCTGACTGGTAAACTTATCCATAATGCCATTGTATGGCAATGCCAGAGAGGTGCCGAATTGTGTCATAAATTGAAGGAGGATGGATATGAAGATGTCGTCAGGGCTAAGAGCGGTCTGATGATCGACCCATATTTCTCGGCTTCCGGTGTGAAATGGATTCTTGATAACGTTGATGGTGAAGCTGAGATGGCGGCTCGCGGTGAGCTTATGATGGGCACTATGGAGTCTTGGCTTATCTGGAAACTGACTGATGGGAAGTCTCACGCCTGTGATTTCACGAATGCATCCCGCACCCTGCTATTTAACATTCATACTCTTGCCTGGGACGACGAACTTTTGAAGATATTTGGCATTCCGGCATCGATGCTTCCCGAGGCTCTTCCTTCAGATTCCGTATTTGGAAAGACCGACATTGATGGTCTTTTCAAGTCTCCAATACCGATTGCCGGCGCAATCGGTGACTCACATGGCGCACTGGTAGGGCAGATGTGTTTTTCCCGTGGAATGGGAAAAGCCACATATGGCACTGGTTCTTCTGTAATGGTGAATATCGGCGAAGATGCCATCGCTGCTCCAATTGGTTTGGTAACTTCTATAGGATTTTCCGCCTTGGGAAAAGTCTGGTATGCTTTTGAAGGAAATGTCCATTGTACTGGTGCCACTATCAAATGGCTTGCTGAGAAGCTACATCTAATAAATTGCCCGTCAGAGATTGAGGAATTAGCATTAAGTGTCCCCGACAACGGTGGCGTCTATTTTGTCCCGGCATTTGCCGGATTGGGTGCTCCATGGTGGGATTCTAAGGCAAAGGCCGCAATATCGGGTATGACTCTTGCCACTGAGAAAGGTCATGTATGTCGTGCGGCTCTCGAGGCTATCGCTTTCCAGATTAAGGATCTTATCGACACTATGACATCTGGAACAGAACTCCATCTTTCCGAACTTCGCGTCGACGGCGGACCGACCAAGAACAATTATCTGATGCAGTTTCAGGCAAATATGCTAAATGTTAATGTCAACCGTGCTGATATTGAGGAGGCTTCTGCCTTTGGTGCCGTGATAATGAATGGTCTTGCATTGGGTGTCTGGAAAACTTTCGATGAAATTGCTGCCCTTCGCAAGAGTGATGATATCATCCTTCCCGATTCCGACCCCCAACGCGATGCCGCTCTCTGCAAGGGATGGAGAAACGCTGTCGCTATGGTGATCACCAAATAATAATTAAATTATTAAACTATATAAACTTTTTAAACCTCATCTTTTGCTTGCAAAAGTTGAATAACTAAACAACCCCAACATTATGAAAAAAGACGCAATCAATGGTAAGGAAACCTTCGGTATCATAATCGGTACCCGCGCGTACTTCAATTCTGACCTCGCGATTGATGTACGTAAAACTCTTCTTGAAGATCTTGAGAAAGCTGGCTATGGCTATGTGATTCTCGATGAGTGTGACACTCCGACCGACGGATCAATGGAAACTCTCGAAGACGGCAAGGTATGTGCCGAACTCTTCCGTAAGTATCGCGATGAAATTGACGGTATTATCGTCTCTCTCCCTAATTTTGGCTACGAAATAGGAATTATCAACGCGATAAGCCGTGCCGAACTCAATGTCCCAGTACTCGTGCAGGCTTGCGATGATGAAAACGATAAGGTGGATCTTGACAACCGCCGCGATGCTTTCTGTGGCAAGATATCTGTCTGCAACAATCTTTATCAGTATGGTATTCCATTTACTGACACTACTCTTCATACATATTCCATCAATAGCCATCTCCTGATGCAGGACATCAACCGCTTTGCCGCTGTCTGTCGTGTGGTAAAGAAACTGTCTCATTGCCGCGTAGGTCAGATAGGTACCCGTCCTCTTGGTTTCAACACTTGCCGTGTCAGCGAAAAACTTCTGCAAGCAAGCGGAATAACTGTTGTGCCTGTCGATCTCAGCGAGATCCTTGAGAGTGCACGTCGCATTTCCGACGATGATCCAAGACTCATCGAGAAGATGAAAGCTATTTCTGAATATGCTGAGGTTCCTGAAAATTATCGTGAGAAACTCCCGTTGCAGGCTAAATTTGGTGTGGCTGTCGAAGAGTGGATCAAGGATAACGACATAGATGCCTGTGCAATTCAGTGCTGGGATTCCCTTGAGCAGAACTATGGTTGCGCTGCATGTGTCACTATGAGTATGCTGAGTGACAAACTCCTGCCTTGTGCTTGCGAGACTGATATCGCCGGTGCCGTTTCAATGTATGCCCTTACTCTTGCTTCGGAGCATGCTTCTACTCTTCTTGACTGGAACAATAACTTCGCGGAAAACCGCAACTGCTGCGTCTGCACCCATTGTGGCAATGCTCCAAAGAGCTTTATGAAAGACAATCTTAAGCTTGGTCCTCTCGGTGTGCTTGGACGCACTCTCGGTAAGATCAATACTTTTGGTGCTGTATATGGTAAGGCAGCCCCAGGTGATTTCACTTTCTTCCGTATCTCTACGGATGATACAGCCGGTGAAATCAAGGCATATCTCGGAAAGGGTGACATAACTGCCGATCCTTATGGAATGGACGGTTGCATTGCTGTCACTAAAGTGGAGGGTCTCCAGAAACTGATGAAATTCATCTGTAAGAATGGTTTCGAGCATCATGTGGCTATGGTGCGCGGTGATGTGGTCGATATCCTTCGCGAGGCTATTGAGAATTATCTCGGTTGGGATCTGTACGTTCATGACTAACCTCTGGTTCCCATATCTCAATTATGATACTTGTAGATAATTATATTCTTGCCATAATATGCTGCTGCATTTGCTGCATATGCTGGGGTTCCTGGGCTAATACCCAAAAGCTTGTGGCTTCCCCGAAATGGCGATTTGAACTCTTTTATTGGGATTTCACCATCGGTTTGTTCCTGACCGCCACTCTCGGTGCCTTTCTACTCGGTGGTCAGGTGTTTACTGATGATCTCACAAATCTCGATATTCAAAGTGCAAGTTGCGCTATGCTCGGCGGCATTGTCTGGAACTTTGCCAATATCTTCCTTACTGCTGCAATTGCCATAGCCGGAATGTCGGTCGGATTTCCGATTGGCGGAGGCCTTGGCTGGATAGGAGGCATAATTTTCAATTACATATTAGTTATTATTGCCGGAAATACTTATCCCGGAAATCAGACATTGCTCTGGATAGGTGTTGCCATTATCATTGTAGCCATCTACTTGTGTGCAAAAGCATATGGCAATATTGCCACTGCACGCAGACAGACTCCAACCAAAGGTATAGTTCTTGCTGTCATATCCGGTATAGGTCTGATATTTTTCTATGGTCTTGTAGTCAAGTCTCTCCATCCCGATTATGTTAGTGGTGGAACCGGCACTCTTGCTCCTTATACCGGCGTATTCTTCTTTGCATTGGGTGTACTTCTGACGACTCCTATTTTCAATACGTTTGTGATGCACCATCCTTTTGAAGGTCCGAAGGTGTCATTCAAGGACTATCTGTCTGGTTCGACCCGCACTCACCTTATCGGTATGCTCGGTGGCCTTATCTGGATGGGCGGTATGCTTGTAAGTTTCATGGGATCCGGAGCAGCAAATCCTGCTATATCCTATGCTCTCAGCAATGCAGCTCCTATCGTGGCGATGATATGGGGAGTTTGGATATGGAAGGAGTTCAAAGGAGCAGATAAAAAGACCTTCACCCTCATTGGGGCTATGTTCTTCCTGTTTATTCTTGGACTTGTGCTGATTACGCTTTCTAATTGAAATATTATGGTATAATGGAAGAAGCGCATCGGTGTTTATCCGATGCGCTTCTATTTATTATCATTAGATATTGTGCTTTTCTCGATAATCTTTTAAATCTGCTATGGAGATCAGTTTCAAGCCCCATTTGTCAGCAAATGCTCTCAGTTCCGGTAGTCTGCTCATGGTACCATCTTCATTCATTATTTCTATCAGGGCTGCTGCCGGTTTCAGTCCTGCTATGCGTGCCAAGTCTATGGCGGCCTCCGTATGCCCATCGCGTTCAAGAACTCCATTGTCGGCGGCATAGAGAGGATTGATATGACCGGGGCGTCCGAAACTGGAAACCCCATATTCAGAGTTTGCCAAAGCCCTTACGGTCGCAGCCCTGTCTTTTGCGCTTACTCCCGTCGTGCAACCTTCAAGTTTATCTACTGTCACCGTAAACGGTGTGTCGTGGATTGACGTATTCTCATTTGTGTGGGGATACAGGTTAAGTTCCAGGCATCTTGATTTTGTTAGAGGAACACATAGGACTCCTCTGGCATGTGTCAGCATGAAATTGATATCTTTGGCTGTTATTTTTTCAGCTGATATTATTAGGTCTCCTTCATTTTCCCTGTTCGCATCATCGACTACCACCACAAACTTCCCCCTCCGAAATTCTGCGATCGCTTCTTCGATGTTATCGAGCGTTATTGTCTCGTTCATTTTATTTAAATTGGTTGGTTAAATCTTATGCAAAGTTACAAGAAGTTTGTCATTTCTACAAATGATTGTCTGTACAATAAGTATAATTACCTGTGATATAAGTCCAATTGAAAGGATTTTATAATTATTTGAACTGATTTTACACCTACATCTTCGTTGGGATACCTAATTTTGCGTAACATTAATTAACAAAACTAACACCTATGAAAATTCAACGGTTTTTCTTATTGCTCGCTGTAGCTTTCTCGTCACTAGGGTTGGCAAACGCTCAAAAGCCATGGGACAATGGCAAACTCAAGGTCTCAGACAATGGCAGATTTCTGCAACATGAAAATGGCACTCCATTCTTTTGGACTGGTGAGACTGCTTGGCTCATGTTCCAGCACATGACCCGCGAAGAAATGCAAAAGTATTTCGTCGACAGAAAGGAAAAGGGATTCAATGTGATACAATGTATTTTCCATCAGTTCTACACCCATCAGAATCCTTACGGGGATTATGCTTTCGCCGACAATGACTTGACTAAGCCTATCCACACTCCAGGTTCTGACCCTGCTGAGCCTGCACAATATGACTATTGGGATCATGTGGACTATGCTGTCAAACTTGCTGAAGAAAACGGAATTTACCTCGCTATAACTCCTACTTGGGCTCAATTTGTGCTCCGCGACAAGAATCTGACAGTTGACAAGGCAAGGATTTTTGCCTCAACTCTTGCCGAAAGATATAAGGATGCACCTAATATTATATGGATAAATGGAGGTAGTGCAAAGCCTAATGTAAACTCTGAAATCTGGGAAGCCATTGGTCAGACCATTAAGGAATTTGACCCAAACCATCTTGTAACTTTCCATCCCTTCGGCCGGATGCAGTCCTCTGAACGGTATCACAATGCTTCCTGGCTCGATCTGAATATGTTTACATCCGGTCATAGAACTTACGCCCAGGATGACACTCCAAAATCTTATGGGGAGGACAACTGGCGCTATGTCGTTGAAGATATGGCTAAAACTCCTGCTAAACCTACTATTGATGGAGAACCCTCCTATGAAACACTCCATCATGGCTTGCACGATCATTCTCTTCCTGTATGGAAAGACAATGATGTCAGAAGATATGCCTATTGGTCAGTTTTTGCCGGAGCTTGTGGCCATGTCTATGGTCAGAATTCTGTTCGCCAGGTCTATATCGCCGATCGTTTCAAGCCGGAAAGCGGTGCTAAAATCGACTTCTTTGAAGCTTTAGATATGCCGGGTGCATCTCATATGAAACATCTGAAGAATCTGATGTTATCTCGTCCTTATTTTGACAGAGAAAACGGACAGGATTTCCTTGTGGATGATGGTGAAAAATACGATAAGATCATGGTAACCCGTGGCAAAGACTATCTCATGGCTTATAACTATTCCGGTCGTCCTTTTTCAATGAAAATGGGTGCTGTAGATGGTGATGAAGTAAATGTGTGGTGGTATGATCCGACTTCCGGAAAATCTGTTTCTGGTGGAAAGGTGAAAAATCAGGGAGTCCGTAAATTTAAGGCTCCTAAATCAAAGGATCATTCCGATTGGGTGCTCGTCCTTGACAATACAAGCAAAAACTTCAAGTCTCCCGGAATCTTAGATTAAATCCGTAGAAATTATGAAAAATGAATTTATTATAAAAATAGGAAGCGCATTACTTTGCTGCCTATGTTGTCTGGCAATGTATGGCCAGGAAGACGTAATGAGTCTATCTTGGGTTAAGGTGGCAAAAAGTATGCCCTTGGAATGGTATGCTACTGACCAAGCTGCCCAGATTGCTGAAAATGTTCTAAAATATCAGACACCGATTGGCGGATGGACCAAGAATACCGGTTTCCATAAGGAAGGTGTCAAGCCCGATGAGTGGGAGCGGGTCTTGAAAACAGGTGTTGGCGCAACATTCGACAATGAGGCGACTTCCTCTGAAATGAGATTCCTGGCCAAAGTTTATTCCAATAGAAAAGACAAAAGATATCGCGATGCTTTCCTCAAAGGATTCGATTATATCTTGAAAGCGCAATATAAAAATGGTGGTTGGCCGCAATTTTATCCGCCACGACCTCAAAAATCCGTGGCTTATTCGGGATGCATCACTTACAATGACAATGCTTATGTAAATGTGATGAATCTCCTAAAAGATATCTTTGAGGATGCTGATGAGTTTAAGGCCCTTCAACTGGATAATAAGACAAAAAAGAAAGCTCGTAAAGCGTATGAAAAAGGCATACAATGCATCCTTGACACGCAAATTATTGTTAATGGTGAAAGAACTGTATGGTGTGCCCAGCATGATCAGAACACATTGAAGCCGGCTAAAGCGAGAGCTTATGAACTCCCTTCTTATAGTGGGGATGAATCTGCAAAAATAGTATTATTATTGATGTCTGTCCCCAATCCGTCAAAAGAAATAATTGCTTCTGTCAAGGGAGCAGTAACGTGGTTTGATAATCATAAGATTCCCGATACGAAATTCGAACGCTATCGTGATGCTCAAGGAGAACGTGATGCCAGACTTATTGAATCGCCAGGATCTGATCTTTGGGCTCGTTTTTATGATCTTGAAACAGAGAAACCATATTTCTGCGATAGAGATGGAATCAAAAAATCAACACTTCAGGAAATTGGCAAGGAAAGAAGAGGAGGCTACTCTTGGTATGTGACTTCTCCAGAAAAAGTCCTCACCAAATATCAAGAATGGAAAAAAACAAACAATTTATAACCTTTTGTAAATTTGCTACTTTTACTTTAATATGTTATATATCGAATATGTTATATATCGCCGCAAATTCTATAATAATTTACGGCGATAAGGGACGAAACACCAAAATAGGCATTAATTTTGTACCTAGAAACGAAACCTAGATGGTTGCTGACGTTCTCGGTGATCAAGTCTATCGTGTGTGTACTATGCCAAACGAACCTGACATGTGCTGTCTTGGGATTGACCCACGCCGAAGTCATTTAATTGAGTGAATCCCCTTGTAAGATAAATATAAGGAAAAAGGATTTTAGGGGGGTACCATTGCACGTGAGCGAGGAGACTATAACGTAATGCAAGTAACATATACGAAAAAATTATCATTAACGACGAGAATGGCGTAAGTGTAGGTATAAACATTTCTAACAAAAGAAATTGAAGAATTCCTTATAGAAGAATGAGAATTAAATTATTTGAATTGCGTTCACTCTAAAAAATAGCGGACGCAATTATTAATAAGTAAACATGGAAAGATTGAAAACATAATATATATCGAAGTTGATAAAAGCTCACTATTATATCATTTGTCAATCAATCATACAGTAAAAGAAAGCTGAAGGTAGATAAGACGTAACCATGCGGTTTATAAGCGTTACACAAATATTTGTGTAATATTTAAGTAGAATAATATGTAAAAAACTATCTGGAAAGCCCTGACATAAACTTTGTTCTACATAAATTCCCTTTTCTTCCGAACTTTAATAAAATTTAAATATGGGATTTCTCAAATAATTAATGCAAAGAATATAAAAGATTTATTCTCATCAGATAAGAACGTATATCAATTTGGTTGAATCGTTAGAGTTATCTTTGCAATATGCGCTAAATGTAGATATAGAATTGATGTTAAGATATACTTTTTCCCCTCGGCATAGTCCGAGGGATTTTTATTCAACTCATAACTTTAACAATAAATTAAAAATACGATCATGAACAAGATTCTAATCGTAGATGCCTCCGACTCCGATCGTCGGCTGATGTCTGGTCTACTTACCAGAGCCGGGTATGAGCCGATAGTTGTTGAGGACATGGAGGTGGCAAAGCAGGAGGTGACGAAACTGTCACCGGGCGCGGTGATTGTCTCAACTATGAAGTTCCGAGGAGGTACTGCAAAAGAGTTAATCAACTGGCTAAAGGAGGAAGGATACAAATTCCCCCTCTTAGCCG
>CAYSMP010000026.1:0-32679 GCA_964432215.1 uncultured Sangeribacter sp. | reverse complement strand
AAATTAATACTTTTATTTCATAAACACAATATTAAGGTGTGTTGTTTTGGAAAAAATATATTCTTAATCGTTATATATGTATAGGGTAAGTGTGATTTTCATTGTTATCAGCGTTGTCATCGCAAAACACACATCGCAAAACGCAAAACACACCTCCCACATACAAAAACGTAATTATGCATTTTGCATTATGCATTAAATTAAAATGGCAAATAAACTTGTAGAAATGATTCGCCGCCAGGCGGAAAAATACGGCGACCGCGAAGCATACCGCTACTGCTGGCGCAAAGTAGGCGAATGGCTTCCCACCAGCTGGGAGGAATTCCGGGTGCAGATTGACGTGGCCGCCCGTGCTCTCGCCCGACTCGGCCTCAAAGAGAAAGACACCGTAGCCATCTGCTCCAACAATACGCCGCAGATACTAATCACGGAATTCGCAGGCTTCCGAAATCGTGCGGCTACAATACCCTTATACTCAAGCAGTAGCCAAAGCCAATATGACTTCATTGTCAACGACGGCCAACCCAGGATTCTCTTCGTAGGGGAAAAGCATCAGTACCCGCTCGCCTACAACTACTGGAAGCAGCATCCGGAACAGATTGACAAAATAGTCATATTCAAGAAAGATGGTTTTGACATTAATGCAGATGACACTGCATCTATCACGTGGGAAGAGTTTATGAAGATTGGCGTGGATGCCGATGAAGACACCCGTATCCTCGTAGAGCAACGTACCGACCGCGGACTCCCTGATGATATAGCTACGCTCATCTATACTTCCGGCACTACCGGCGAACCCAAGGGTGTATGCCTCTCCCACTCCAATTATGACGCTGCAATGGAGGCACATCTCAAATTCCTCATCAACGTCACCGATAAGGATCTCTCGATGGCTTTCCTACCTATGAGCCACATCTTAGAGAAGGCATGGTGCTTCTTCTGTCTTACCAAAGGTATCAGAATAGCTATCAATGAGGATCCCCGTATCATCCAGGAGACTTTGCCGCAAGTGCGTCCCAATCTGATGACATGTGTGCCACGCTTCTGGGAAAAGGTCTATGCAGGCGTGAAGGAGAAAATCTCGAAAATGAATAAAGTGCAACAGGCCATGGTTGGGCGTGCCATACGCGTAGGCTATCGCCGTAATCTTGGTTTCCGTCGTGAAGGTAAGCCGGTTCCATCTTGGCTGGAGAAGGAATATAAATTCTGGGACAAACGAGTATTCTCAAAAGTGAAGAATACTATCGGTCTTCCCGACCCCAAGATGTTCCCTACAGCAGGTGCGCCTTTGAGCCCGCGTATCACGGAGTTCATGCAGTCTATCGGTATCAATGTAATCATAGGTTATGGACTTAGCGAGACTACAGCCACAGTTTCTGCCTTCCCATTCGTAGACTATGAAATTGGAACGGTAGGAAAACCACTTCCAATGGTAAAAGTCAAGATTGACAAGGAAGGTGAGATACTTGTTAAGGGTCCGACTGTGACAGCAGGCTATTACAATAATCCTGACGCCAATGCGAAATCATTCACCGATGACGGTTGGTTCCGCACCGGAGACGCCGGTTATTTCACTGAATCAGGAGCACTCGTACTTACAGAGCGCGTGAAAGACCTTTTCAAGACGTCTAATGGCAAATACATTGCTCCTCAACTTTTGGAAAGCCGTCTTGCCGAAAACAAGTTTATCGATGAAGTCGCAGTCATAGGAGACGAACGCAAATACGTAACTGCGCTCGTAGTGCCAAATATGGACCAGCTTACCGCTTGGGCAAAGTCTAAGGGAATTGACACAGAAGACAAGGCCGTATTCCTTAAGAATCAGCAGGTGATTGAGATGCTTATGGGTGAAATCGACGAACTGCAGAAGGATCTTGCCTCCTATGAGCAGATAAAGAAAATCACATTGCTGCCCCGACATTTCTCAATGGCGGATGGAGAAGTGACCAACACGATGAAGGTACGTCGCCCAATTGTAGCAAAACGCTATGCTAAGGAGATTGAGGAGATGTATGACGGACAAAAGGATGACGAGACTCCACTCATTCCTGAAGACACGGAAGAAAAATGAATGAGTTGCTTCTTGACCGACATATAATCAGTGGAAGCACCACGATAAGGGAAACCCTCGTGGCGCTCAACCTGCTGAGCGGTGACTCAATGACACTTTTCGCGGTCGATGCTGACCAAAGGCTTATCGGCAGCGTGACAGATGGAGACATACGTCGAGCCATTATTGCCGGACACACCACGGAAGACACGGTGGAAGAGATAGCCTTCCGAAACTTCATCTCTCTTTCTGTCGATGCTTCCCCTGAAGAGAGATACCGCACTGTCTCGAAAGCACACGAGAGAAGAATCAATCTTCTCCCTGTCACTGATGACGGGAAACTCGTGGCCTTGTTCGATCTACGCCTCACGAAGTCGGCTATTCCGGCCGATGCGGTGCTTATGGCTGGAGGACGTGGCGAACGTCTGCGCCCACTGACATTAGATAAGCCTAAACCTTTGCTTGAAGTAGGAGGCAAACCCATCATAGACTACAATGTGGAGTCGCTGATGCGGTATGGAGTAGAGAAAATATATGTGACGGTCAACTATCTCAAGGAGCAACTGATAGAGCATTTCGCCAATCCTAAATGGAACGGCCGTGTGACTTGTGTGGAAGAACCATGCAGACTCGGCACTCTCGGAAGCGTCGCGCTTATTGAATCTCTTAACCAAGACTACGTCATAGTGATGAATTCCGACCTGCTCACCAACATAGACTTTGAGAAACTTTGGCGCCACCATGTTGACTCAGAGGCAGTACTCACTATGGCCACCGTGCCATACACCGTATCGGTGCCTTTTGCCATTATCCGTACCGAGGGAGACAGGGTCACCGGATTAGAAGAGAAACCGACATTCAACCATTTTGCCAACGCAGGTGTATATATAATAGACCGCAAAGTTCTCGAGAGCATAAAACGTGGTGAATACCTCGACGCCCCCGACTTTGTAGAGTCATTGATCGAAAAAGGACTTAAAGTGTCGCATTTCGTAATCGAAGGCACCTGGATCGACATCGGTTCCCCCGATGATTTCCGCTACGCCAACGAAGTCACCACAACTCAGGTCTGAGACCTGAAATCGTGTTGAAACCCCAGTCTTCAGCCTGGGGCAATATAAGATAGCCCGAAAGCCTCGGAGAGGAGCTTTGTGGCTACATGGTATTGAATTATGAATTATGCTTTATGCATTATGAATTGAAAAACTATGGCAGAATCGAATTTCATAGACTACGTTAAGATCCTCTGCCGCTCAGGCAAAGGAGGCGCTGGCAGCCGACACTACCACCGCGCCAAATATATACCCAAAGGTGGCCCGGACGGCGGCGACGGTGGCCGCGGCGGCCACATCATACTCCGTGGCAACCGCCACAAATGGACCCTTCTTGACCTCCGTTATCAACGACATATATTCGCTACCGACGGCCAAAGCGGAGGCGAAAACCGCTCTACTGGTAAAGATGGCGAAGACCGTATCATAGAAGTGCCTGTAGGCACTACCGTCTTCGATGCCGATACCGGCGAATACCTGTGCGAGATTACTCGCGACGGCGAGGAAATCAAACTCCTTCGTGGCGGAAAAGGTGGACGCGGAAATGTGCACTTTGCTACCTCAACCAACCGCGCTCCACGCTACGCCCAACCGGGCCAACCTGCTATTGAAAAGGCTGTCGTGCTTGAGCTGAAACTTCTCGGAGATGTAGGTCTCGTAGGTTTCCCAAATGCAGGAAAGTCAACTCTTCTCTCTGCCATCTCTGCTGCCAAACCAAAGATTGCCGACTACCCATTCACTACAATGGAGCCCAGCCTTGGCATCGTGAGCTACCGCAACGGACAGAGCTTCGTTATGGCAGATATCCCCGGTATTATCGAAGGAGCAAGCGAAGGCAAAGGATTAGGACTCCGTTTCCTGCGCCATATCGAGCGCAACGCCGTACTACTCTTTATGATTCCTGCTGACTCCACCGACATAAAAAAAGACTACGAAATCCTGCTCAACGAACTCCGCCAGTTCAACCCCGAACTGATGGATAAGAGCCGTGTACTCGCTATCTCAAAGTGTGATATGCTTGATGAAGAGATGATGGAAGAAATGAAGAAAGAACTTCCGGAAGGCATACCTACCGTATTCATCTCTGCAGTGACAGGCTTCGGACTCACAGAACTCAAAGATCTTCTCTGGCGTGAAATCAATTCCGAAGATAACCTCGCCCAGTCTACAATCACCCACCGTAACCTCGACCGTCACCATCGTGTAGCGGAAGAAGACGAATTTATCTTCCACCAGGACGACGAAGAGGATGAAGACTGGATGCCCGAAACCGACGAAGAATGGGCCGACGAATTCTGGGACGAAGAGCAATCCGTCAACGACGAAGATGCCACATGGCGCGGCACCAAAAAAGGAAACTAATAATATGGAACGCAGACTTTCCAGTCTGCCCCATCCAACTCAGCTCGGAGAGCTGAGCTGGTATTGTGACGAAACCCCAGGCTTAAGCCTGGGGCAATCCGTAATAGCACTGTAGCCTCGGAGAGGCGATTTGTGATTAAGTAGTTTTTTCCATGTCAACTCGAACCTTACTCCAATTAGACATAGAAGGAATCCTCAAGCAGAGAATCCCCCCCGCTAAGGAGCGCCTCATACCTAACTTCCTCTACAAAGTCCTCGCCAACCTCATCCACCAGGACGACCTCAACGAAATCCTCCGTGTGACATTCCCATCACAAGGCAGCGAATTTTCAGAGAAAGTCCTCAAACACCTCGGTATTAAAGTAGAATTGGAAGGAGCTGAAAATCTCCCTCCACTCTCACATCGTGTCGTTTTCGCTTCCAACCATCCACTCGGAGGCCTTGACGGGATTGCCCTCATCGCAGTCCTTGGCAAACATTATGGCGATGAAAACATTCGTTTCATGGTCAACGATCTACTGATGAACGTCGAGCCCCTAAGCAATGTATTCCTGCCAATCAACAAATACGGCAGCCAAGCCCGAGCCGCAGCTGAAGCCATCAATGCCGAATACGCTTCTGACCATCAACTCCTCATATTTCCCGCCGGACTCGTATCCAGACTCCACCCGGACGGAACGGTACACGACCTAAAATGGCAGAAAGCCTTCGTACAGAAAGCCTTCGAATATGGCCGCGACATAGTACCCATCCGCTTTGTTGCCCTAAACCGTAAACGCTTCTACCGTCTCGCCAAATGGCGCAAAAAGCTCGGCATCAACGTAAACATAGAGCAAGCTACCCTCCCCGCCGAACTCTGCGCTTCCCGCGGCAAACACTTCCGAATAATAATAGGGCAACCAATAAGTATAGCTGATCTCAAATCATCCGGCAAATCAACGCCCACCATCGCCACCCAAATCCGCGACCACATCTACACCCTTCATTCCCCCGAATCCCTATAATGATGTTTCCACCAGCATCTTTTACTGTACCCTCTCCACCCTTCAATTCATTGTGCCGAGGCGGAATCCGCAGACCCTTCCAAGCTTCTATTTGCTATTTCAACATTCCTACAGCCGGGAAGAGTGTGCGACCGATTCAATCTCATTTGACCACGAACTTCTTGCCATCCTTGATGTAGATACCGGAAGCCGGTTTCTCTACCTTCCTGCCCATCAGGTCGTAGATAACGCCATCTTTATGTTCCCAGCCATCTGAGGCAATCTCATCAACGCCACTTGCAGTGCCTGCGGATGCCCATATTTCTTCATCATTATTATAGTCAGAACCAAGATAATAACCCGTATGAGTTGGCTGATTGTAACCGATATTCTGATTCAGGGCACTCATCTCATAGACATGGTCGGTCATCAACCATGGCACTCGATGCTCTGTCGGTATCCAAGTAGTGAAGATTTTTAAGTCTTTCGTCTTTGTAGCATCAGGATATATCAATTCTTCACGCCAATCGCCAAGAATATCCCCGTAAAACGATGGATTCTCTTTAGAACCATTTATATCTGCAACATCATAACGATACACGGTGAACACTCTTCCACCCTTACGGCTGTCAATCTTCGTTCCAGTAAATGTCTGCCGACTCAAGGTGCCATCAAACCATATTGCAAAGTTGGTCGATCCCGGATATGCGTTTCTGTCGCCCGGCAGTTCATTGCCATTGATATCATGCACCGTACTCTTATACCACCATAGTTCACACCCTGGCGATGATGGGTCGATATCCGCTATCATGGCTCTTCCCATGTCCCCTTCCTTTACACTTTTATGGTCGTAGATGATAGATCCGTCGGCAGCATCGCGGAGCGCTACCTCAGTTCTGCCTGTTTCAAAACAAGAGAATATCTGAAGACCCGGTCGCGAAGGATCAAACTTACCCAAATGAAGGGCATCCCCATGCCCCAAACAAGAAGAATAGAGCCCAATGCCATCATGATCAACGGTCATCGCTCCATATACCACCTCGTCATACCCATCTCCATCTACATCCCCTACACTCAGCGAGTGGTTGCCTTGGCCTGCATATTTACTGTAGGCCAATCCATCTTTGCCGGTAAGTCTTGCGTCTGTATCAAAATTCCAACGCCGTGTCAACTGACCATCGCGGTAATCCCAAGCCTCAATGACCGACTTGGCATATACCCCACGTCCAAGAATGACAGAGGGTAGTTCACCATCAAAGCATCCAACTCCTACCCTCAGACTATGGGCCCGCTTAAAGTAATTGTCGCCCCAATCCTCACTCTTACCCCTCGCTATGAAATCTGCACGCGCAAGTTCCTTACCTGTTTCCCCATCTATGATGGAGAAAAACTCCGGACCGCTCCCTATATAGTTGGCTCCCTTTGTGCGGTAATCGGTCTTTCCGTCGCCATCAGTATCCCCAATTTCCGTACCATCGCCAAATATAGTTCCTTCACCGGTCTTGATTGCCATCTCAGCTTTTCCGTCACCGTCAAAGTCTGCTATAGCAAATGAGCTACTGTTGCCGAGTATGATGTTCGGACCGGAACATACGCGCCAAAGCATCGTCCCGTCAAGTTTATAGGCCTCATAAAGTACTGTATGCCTGACTTCAAGAGGAGATTCTCCCGAACCTGTACCATCATTGCCATCGTGTGCAAGTAAACGCTTGACCACTATTTCCATCTCCCCATCTCCGTCAAGATCTCCGACACTTACATCGTTGGCCTGATATTCCATCCCCTCTATAGCACAAACTTCCGCAGTCCCGGTAAGTGGGATAGAAATATATGGATATTTCCCAATTCTTTGTTTCTTTCCCATGGTGTATGTTCCGATTGTCTCATCGCTACCGGCATACGTAAGGCGGTAAGTGACATCAACAGCATCTCCTCTGCCACCAAAAGTCAATGTCTCATCCCGATAATTGGTAGCAGCGATAGGAGCAGAGTTAAGCTTCTCTTCTTTACCGCCGCTTATGGTGCGGTAGAGATCAAAAGCTGTGGAAGCATCGTCACCCGGAAGCATGCGCCACGACACGAGCATCTTGTCGAGTGTCCCCTTATAATTGTTGGTGGTGGCATTTGACATGCCACAGACAGATCCCCAAAGAGCACGCGATGTGGACACACCTTGTCCAAAACCGTACGTACAGGTAGAAATCAAGAAGGCTATCGGAAGAAAAAGTTTCATTTTCATAGGTCAGGAAAACTCGTCGCAATGATGACGAAGTGTTAATACGATTATTGATTATTGACGTAGAAAGAATTATATTGCTTTACAGTGAGAAATTCCCAGAGACATGTAGAAGCGACAGGAAGTAGACCATACCGTCATAATATCGATATTTACCTGTAGGGGGCTCTGTGTCCCATAGTCGCTCCAGATATTCCTTGGCCAACGCACGCTCTTCAGGATTGTCAGACTTTGCGAGTGCAAGGGCTCCTACTGCATTGGAGCCGGCCATGCCGCAAGTATAAGAATCAAAAGGCTTAGAGCCATCAAGCTGGAAGCGGGCATGGCGATATCCGTCGCGTTTGAATGTCTGCAGCATTTTTCTGATGACCTCACTCTGACGCCGAGTATCCTTTTGCGTAAGATATGCATCCATGCCAATATTCATGGCACAACGAATGGCATCATACATATAAATTGAGGTGTCATATCCCGCACGAGGCCAAGCATAAGGAGTCCCATCATAGTTGCTATAGTCAGGATGAAGGCCTGTAGTAGGATTTGAACTGACTATAAGGTGATGTCGGGCCGCCTGAGCTGCTTCTTTCCAATAATCATTGCGCGACTCAGCTTTCTCACCCCAATAGTCAAGAAAAGCGGGAAGCATATATGAAGGATCGCTGAATACATGACCTACACTGTCCGGCACGAATGTAATAAGTTTGGTATCATCGTCAAAAAGATTATATACACCGGTCTTATCGCCGTCCTTTGTCATTATCTTATCAAGAATTGTATTGGCTTCAGCTGTATAATCAGGGCGATTCCACTTCTCTCCCGCGAGCAAGAGGGAAGTGACGTAGTAGAGTTCACCGTCCGACGCATTGCTGCCGCCGATCTTTGTGCCATCGGGTAAACATTGCCAACAGAAATAGCCATCCCAAGCAGAGTCTTTCCCGTAAGCCATATTCTCTTTGCTCCACCGCCAAAGACGATCAAACTCCTCCGGCTTATCAAGCTGGACACTGATCATCATGCCGTAAGACATTCCTTCTGTGCGAACATCATTACTACCTGTATCAAGGATAAATCCTTTGTCGCCATCAAGGAAATAGACACTGTGCTCGCCATCTTTGTCATATACATTCAAGTCGCCGGGAGTAAAGAAATGCTTCCAAACAGCATCCATCTTAGCCTTTGTCTCCTCATCGCTTTTGCCAAGGAGAGTATTGAAATAATTCTCTGCATGGCAGTCAAAAACCGACATCATGGCAATTCCCATGACACATCTTATAATACTTCTCATGATAATCTTCACATCAAATTGTTTTCAGACTACAAATATACGAATTTATATTTTGCTGACAAAACTATCGGTCACCATTTTTATGAATCGAGGCCTTAAGCAAGTATGCTCAAAAAAATTTGCTTTTTCCTTAACAAAGAAATTTGATTATACAGTTTCATTGAAATTGTTTAGAAAACTTTGTCTATTTAAAGAAAAAATCATTAACTTTGCATCAAATTCCAAATACCTGATTATGACACCATCATTTCGTTCATTTCTTCTTGGAGCCGCACTTCTTTTCACGGCTTCAACTCCGGCAGCCCGACAATTTACGACGGTGCCCAATGACCCTCTCAACACTAAAATTTACACCCTTCCAAACGGTCTGAAAATATTCATGACCGTCAACAAGGACACACCACGCATCCAGACCTATGTTGCTGTGAGAGTCGGAGGCAAGAACGACCCTGCAGAGACCACAGGGCTTGCCCACTATTTCGAACATTTGATGTTTAAGGGAACTGAGAAATTCGGCACACAGGACTATGCAGCCGAAAAGCCGATGCTCGACAAAATCGAGCAGCTTTTCGAAATCTACCGAAACACTACAGATTCCGCTGCGAGGGCACGTATCTATCATGATATCGACTCTGTCAGCTATCAAGCTTCGCTGATAGCCATCCCTAATGAATATGATAAACTGATGGCTGCGATAGGTGCGGACGGCACTAACGCATACACTTCCCAAGACGTAACCTGTTACGTAGAAGACATACCTTCCAACCAGATAGAAAACTGGGCACGCATTCAGGCCGACCGATTCGAAAATCCGGTTATCCGAGGATTCCATACCGAACTCGAAACCATCTACGAGGAGAAGAATATGTCGCTAACAAAAGACAACCGTAAGGTATTCGAAAAGATGCTGGAAGCTCTATACCCAAGCCATCCCTATGGTATGCAGACAGTACTTGGCACTCAAGAGCACTTAAAGAATCCTTCGATCACAAATGTCAAGAACTACCATAAGACATGGTATGTACCCAACAATATGGCCATATGCTTGTCTGGAGATTTTGATCCGGATGAGATGGTAGACATAATTGAAAAATATTTCGGTCATCTAAAACCCAACACCAACCTCCCACAACTCAATTTCCCAGTTGAAAACCCGATTGACAAGCCAATTGAGATTGAAGTGCTTGGCAAGGAGTCGGAGTATATCTTCCTTGCTTGGCGCACCCCGGCTATAAAACATGATGACATGCCGGCTCTTCAGGTGGCGGTCGAGGCTCTTTCCAATGGAAAGACCGGACTTCTTGACGTCGACGTCAATCTGCCCCAGCTTACACTTGGCACGGGTGCAGGAATGTACGACCTCGCGGATCAGGGTGCATTCCTCCTCTATGGAGATCCCAAACCTGGTCAAACGCTCGATGAAGTTCGCAATATCCTGACAAAAGAAATTGCAAAACTTCGTGCCGGTGAATTCTCCGACAACTTGATACAAGCTATAGTCAACAATGAGAAGCTCGCTCAGCAACGTGCCCTTGAGAGCAACGACAGCCGCGCCAATATGTATGTGGAGGCTTTTGTAGACGGGCAGGACTGGGGCGAAGTAGTAGACCGTATGAACAACCTCGACAAGGTGACCAAAGAAGATGTAGTGCGCGTAGCCAACAAATATCTTGGTCCGGACAACTATGTTGCCATCTACAAGCGTCAAGGAGAAGATCCCAACGAGCTCAAGATAGCTAAACCTGCGCTCACCCCCATCGCCACCAATCGCGATGCAACCAGTGATTTCCTTACAGAAATACGCAACTCCAAGGTAGAACCGATCGAACCCGTATTCCTTGACTACAACAAGGATATAACGAAACTGACAGCAAACAACGGAGTAGAGGTGCTCTACACGCCTAACACCTCCAACGACATTTTCCAGACGACGTATATCTTCGACTACGGCACAGACAATGATCCTCTGCTCGACGTTGCATCAGACTATTTGGGATATATCGGCACTCCCTCTAAGAGCGCCCAGCAAATAAAAGATGAGCTATACGGACTCGCATGCAGTTTTCGAGTCGTGACGGGTCAAAACCGCTCCTACATTGTGCTGTCAGGTCTGAGTGAAAATATGCCGCAGGCAATGGCCCTTATGGAAGATCTTCTCGCCAATGCTGTGGTAGACCAAGAAGCTTATGACGCACTCGTAGACCGCATCGCACAGTCGGAAGAAAATGCAAAGACCAACCAAGGACAAAACTTCAACCGCCTTACTCAATACATGATGCGCGGAGCCCACAACCCGTCGACTGACGACATACACTCTGCCCAGCTCCGTGAGACCAACCCTCAAAAAATCATCGACGCACTGCATAACCTCTTGACACTTGACCACCGCATCATCTACTACGGAGGCATGAAGCCGGATGAATTCCTTGCTACACTCAATGCCAACCACGGAAAAGGAGTCACTGAGCTACGCCAGATCAAGACTACAGAGAAGTATCCTTTTCAACAAACAGATGAGACCATCGTCTTCGTGGCTCCATATCCTGCCAAGCAGCTTTACATGAGGATGTTCTCCAACTCGGGAGAGAAATACGGATCAGTCAACGAACCGCTGCGCCAGCTCTACAACGAGTATTTCGGAAGCTCCATGAATGCCATCGTATTTCAGGAGATGCGTGAAAGCCGCTCACTTGCCTACTCAGCCGGCGCCGGCTACAATGCCCCGGGCTACAGCTATCGGCCTTACTACTATTCATCAATGATCGCTACCCAAAACGACAAGATGGCTGACGCAATCGATGCTTTCAACGAGATCATCAACGACATGCCGGAGAGCCAACGTGCATTTGACCTTGCAAAGGAAGGTCTTGAGGCTCGTTTACGCACCGACAGAATCATAAAAGACAACATCGCATGGTCGTATATCAACGCACTGGATATGGGCGATGACCACGATACACGCCGTGAAGTATTCGAGGCACTTCCCTCAATGACTCTCGAAGACATTGTGAAGTTCCAAAAAGATAAGGTCAAAGGACGTACATACTATTATTGCATACTCGGGGATGTCGAAGACCTTGACATGGAAGCTCTGAATAAACTCGGCAAGGTAGTAGTTTTAACCCAACAAGATATCTTCGGATACTAAAAAAAATGCCACCCGCATTCCAACGGGTGGCATTTTTTCAGAAAAAAGTTATAATATTTATCGTTTTTATGGAGAAAATAATTGGATGCTCTATTTTTTTTCATTAATTTTGCACAAAAGATTCCGTCAGGTTTTCAAGCGGACTTCCGTTGGCTTTGTGGAACCATTTTTCATCAGTTTCCTTAAGGAACGATGTTGACGAGACAAAATGACAGAAGGTTAATTTTTATTCATAATTAAGTTCAAACGACTTTAACTGTAATTATGGTATGACGTTCTATCACGTCGCCAATTTGAGCGAAGAAGACATCTAAGTATTAACACCATAAAATATTCTAAAGATGAAAAACCTTTATCTATGGATTGTGGCTGTGATGGTATGCTTCGGTATACTTCCCTCAGTCGCTCAAGACGCTGAAGTAAACAAAATTAAATTTACGGTCAATGTGTCACCTGCTGAAGCCGTTAAGTGCACCGTACAAGGAGAGGAATACCCTTTGACCGATGGTGCCAACGTTTTCGAGTTGCCAGAAGACACAAGCATCGTTTTCGTTGGCAACTCCCCTTGGATGATCACCTCCGTCACCGACAAGTCCGGCCAAGCTCCCTCTGGTTTCTACGGTTCTGACTGGTATCTCTACGCCAATTCAAGCTCACAGGATCAGGAATACACCATTGAGGTTATCAATATCAATGACCTCCGTACCTCACAGTTCACAATCAACGTAGACGATCCATCTTTAGTCACTGCAATGCTGACAGGATATTATACCACTTTGAACCTCCAACCTGGCGAGAATATCGTCAAGTATGATCCAAAAGTTGAGAACTACCTCACCCTATTGCCTGTCAATGCTGCTGTCCCATTCTACTCAGTTAAGATGGACGGTATAGAAATTGCTCCTCAGGGCAATTCCTATAGCATTCAACTCAGAAACAACTCTGTGATCGATGTAATCGCAATTCTTCCTGATGAAGACCGCACTGTGAACTTCTCATATGCTCCCGGCGCTGAGAACGCTATCTCAATTAAGGTAAATGATCAGGACATGCCCGATTTTAATGGGCAATCGCTGGTTGTGAAACTCGGTGATGTTCTGACTATCAACGGCAATACAGCCTCCTATAAATTCAACGCTGTAAAAATCAACGGAGAGGCGATCAACTTCTATGGTTCGCACACATTTGCTGTGATGAAGAATAGCGATATTTATATCGACGCACGCCCTTACGGCAACATCTCAGCCTCCATTATTATCAACAACCCGGAGCTTATCTCTATCATGGGTAATGGAGAGACCCTGAATCTTATTGCCGGAACAAACACTATACAACTGCCCGAAAACAACGCCAACATCACATGGAATGTCGACCCCATGGCTGTCCTCAACTCTGTAAGAGTAAACGACAACGAACCACTCCCAAGCTATCAGAGCAACTATGCCCTCAGTGCTGGAGATGTAATTGCATTCGATGTAGTGGCAAAAGTGTTTGATCAGGAAGCAATCGTCTGGATTGACAATGTAGCAGGAAAGGCCTGCAGTACGTATTTTGAGATGAGCTCTCCTTCCGACCGCAGTGTTCACTTCACACTTGAAAACGGCTACAATATCCTCAATTACTATCAGGCAATGAATCCATTCGCTATCAGCTGGAGTGGATATAGCGAAGAAAATCCTGAAATCAGCCTTACTGGTAAAGTTTACCTCAACGATATTCTTCAGCAGTCTCCTTATGGAGATACAAGCACCTATTACAGCATTGATATCGCCAATGGTGATGTATTGAAACTCTTCATGGATTCTGACCCTATCATGTGTAATGTGACATTCGATCTCGCCGATGGCATCGAGGCAAACGTAGTGAAGGATGTGATTACAGCTGTTGAAAACCCTGCAGCCGGATTCAACTGCTTCGCAGGCACTCAAGTTGTGGTAGCAGGAAAGGACCTTGCAGTATCAGTCAACGGTACAGCAATCGAAAGCGAAAAGAATGAAGAAGGTGCAGAAACTTACACATTCATAGTTAACGACCCGACCACTGCCGTAACTGTGGCAGCTGCCGGAGGCTCTGGCGTAGCATCCATTGCTGCTGAAGCTGACACCGCAGTCTACAACATGCAGGGTGTGAAAGTAGGCAACAAAGCCGACCTTAAGACTCTCACCCCCGGTCTTTACATCGTAGCCGGCAAAAAAGTCGTCATCTCCGATTGATAGTAGATCTTACGTAGAATATAATACCCCGGATTCAATTAAATCCGGGGTATTTTAATTAGTTTATACACATCTTTTCATTGAAGTTGTTTAATATCATTTACGAATAAGTAGCTCACAAAAATTAAACGACATATATTAACTTACCGCAGAATCAACTTCCGTAGAAATAATATTTCCATAAATCTTGAAATAAACAGTTAAAAATACCTCACGAAAATGAAATTACAGGTAAAATTCGAGTTAATAAAATGCTACACATTTCACTTTTTTAACACATATTATTTCATCTGATAAAAAAAAACTGCTATCTTTGTAAAACAAACTAATTATAACAAACATGATTACCCCCCCCCGAAATTATAAGCGCTTATATTTCAATATATTAGCAACACCAACATTATTTCTTGCATTTAATGTCGCTGCCCAGCAGCAGTGTCTCCCTCTGACTTCTGAAAATCTTCTTACTCTAAATAATACAATTTCTTTGGATCCAGACAGTGTGCCTATTGTCAATCTTAGCATTGGACTCACTGATGAATTTAAAGGTAAACTTTGGTTACGTGATTCGGAAGACAAAACTGAAGCATTGTCAATCACAGCAACCCTTTCTGATACAATAATTACTCTGTCTCCTACACTAACAAGAGACCACAGATCATGTAATCTTACAACTTCTTACCCACTAAAAGAAAACGAGGTAATAAGTATTGACATTCCAGCAGGTGTTTTTGAAATAAGTCCAGATTATATAGAGGTAGATTCTATAGATCTGTCAGAAGACCTTCTTACAAGCTTCTCAGTATCAGGTGCATGGCATAAGAAGGGAACGACTTGGACTAAAAATGGAATGTTTTCGATAATTGATGACGACAGCCTTGACGGCCAA
This sequence comes from uncultured Sangeribacter sp., assembly GCA_964432215.1. GTDB lineage: Bacteria > Bacteroidota > Bacteroidia > Bacteroidales > Muribaculaceae > Lepagella. The sequence goes on along the minus strand of CAYSMP010000026.1, from coordinate 17,461 downwards.
ATCAAAAGTTCATCCAATTATGGAAACCATGGATATTTTAGTCTTCTATATCCTTTGCTCGAAAGTTTAGGACTTAAAGGTAACCTTGCAGTCGAAGGTAGAAGAACAGGTATCAGCGAAGAGCCACCGACACCTAACGACAATCTAAGAACACTCGTAAGGCTACAAAATGAAAAAGGATGGGATATTTTGTCACATTCGATGATATGCCTTGGAGAAATCCTAAATAACTGGATGGTGGAAAGCCTTAGCTCACCTGAAGCGCAAGAATTGCTTTCCATCGGTCCTAACAATGGTGAGGATGCCTCTACTATATCCATATATGATCTCCAGACAAAAAAGCAGTATTGGCCTAACGCAAATAACACGGCATGGGTCGAAACCCCATCAAAATTTATCAAACCTTACATAGGCGACTACAACACGAAACAAACAGTGATGTATAATCCTGACTATAACATCCACTGGCATTGGGGGAAATGGAAAAGAACAGCTATTGAATTTGGATTGGAGCCAAAAGGATTCGTCACTCATAATGCTACATCTTCTCATCTGATGTTGCCAGGCATAATGCAATACTTTCCCCAAGGGTTCTCTGATTTAAGTGCATTAAACATAAATATGCCACCCCTATTGTCGTCTGCTGTAAGATGCGGATTGGAAGGGCAATCATTGAAAGGATATGACAGCAATAGCAATGACAACACCTTCAATGAAGAACATTTCAAGGAATTTTGTTCGAAAATTGATGAGGCTGCAGAATGTGGAGGATGGATAGTCTTTAATTTGCACACTTATCGTGGCAACTGGAAAAATTCACTCCCGGGAGCATTAGTATCTGAAGGAGGATCGTATCCTGACGAATGGGTCATTCCAATGAAAGGATTAGACTCTGCCAATGATCCTTACTCCCCTCCTGCATCCCTTGGGATCAACGATTGGAGTGAATGGTATCCTTGTCCAGGCACACGCCTTCATATGTTGTGGGAACTACTCAAATACGCTAAAGAGAAAGGCCTTATAAATGTAACAAGCTCCCAAGGATTTGATATCATGGGTAATAAAAAAGCTTATGGGTATTTTAGCCATGGATATAAGATTGGTATGGACAGCAAACCTTCTATTGGCATACGTGACAAATATCCTCATTATATTGTAGGAGCTAATGACGAAACTTATTATTACAATCCAATCCTTTCTGAAGCATTATCTTTTGAACTAAAGGATACATCCTCTGTCAACAGTATAGCATTACAGACTGACGGAGAACTAATCATATCAGGTAAACAGATATATTGGACCTCCCATGACATAGAAGATGTTGAGATATGTGTAATGGATATGACAGGAAAAGTCTTATACTATGCCCAGACCAATCACTTGAGTCTTGACAATCTCCCTAAAGGGACATATATCGTTAGTGCGACAAAATCAAAAAATATAGTAACAATAAAAAAGGTCATAATATAAGTGACCTCTTAATCATTGCATCTGGCATCTGTCCCCAACAATATGGGGTATAAACTAATTTAATTTTCAATAAAGATGAATATTAAAAAAGCGACACTGATTGCATTTACTTCTATATTATTTTCTACGGAAGTATCCGCCAATCTCATCATTAACGAACTAATGCAGTCTAACATTGACTGTATAAAGGATGATCTAAACGATTTTCCTGATTCATGGGTAGAATTATACAACTCAGGAAACACAACCGAACGACTTGAAGAATATAGTATTGGAGATAAAGATAAGTCAAGCAAAGCTTATCAATTACCTGCATTAGAAATTGCTCCCGGAGAATTCATTGTCATATACTGCGACAAAGTAAATGAAGGATTACATACCGATTTCAGACTTGACTCTGGCAAGGGAGGATCGGTATACCTATTCCACAATAAAGAAATTGTTAGTAAAGTAGAGAACTGGAAGAAACAACCCGCACCAAATATCGCATACGGAAGAGAGACAGAAAGTAATGACAAATGGGGCTATCAAGCCATTCCCACTCCTGGCCAGCCTAATTTCGGAAATGTTTTGAAAGATATTCTTTCCGATCCAATATTCAGTACAGAAGGAAAAGTATTTACTGATTCCTTTGTACTCACATTAAGTGTTCCAGAGGATGCGCCACAAGGCACATTTATACGATATACTCTTGACGGCTCTGAACCTATAGAGACCTCATTTCTTTACGACGAACCATTGTCGATCAATGAAACTACTATAATAAGAGCTAAACTCTTTTGTGATGGCTATCTTTCACCTCGTTCCACTACCCATTCCTATATAATCCATCCTCGTGCTATGACACTTCCTGTTATCTCTATCGTTTCAGACGACAAATACTTTTATGATGACAAGGAAGGTATTCTTGTCAAGGGTGATTATACACCCGACATACCAAACTACGAGTATGACTGGAGACGACCGGTCAATTTTGAATACTTCGAACAATTAAATAACGGAAGCTTACTCAACCAACTATGCGAAACGAGGGTGAAAGGTGGTGGGACCCGAAAACTTCCACTTAAGTCTATGGTTCTATACGCCAATAAACGGTTTGGTACTAAACGTTTTAATTATGAATTTTTCCCAGATCAAACTCCAGGGATAAGTGAATTCAAATCGTTTGAACTGAGAAATTCAGGAGATGACTTCAATACTACATACATGCGAGATGCTATCATCCAACAGAGTATGGGTATGAACTGCGATCTTGACTGGCAACCGTCACGTCCCGCTATAGTATATATAAACGGACAATATAAGGGAATACTAAATATTCGTACACGTAGTAATGAAGATTACGTATACTCCTACTATGATGGACTGGAAGATATTGACATGATTGAAAATTGGCATGAGCTAAAGGAAGGTTCTAAAGACAATTTTGAAGCATTTAAGAAATTCTACAATGAAGATTTTCATAATTATTCTGAATATGAAAATCTTATGGACATTGAGGAGTTTTGCAATCTTATGATCATGAACATATTCTTTGACAACAAGGATTTCCCTGCCAATAATATTGTCATGTGGCGTCCGATAGAAGAAAACGCTAAATGGAGATGGATAGCCAAAGATACTGATTTTGGATTAGGTCTCTATGGCGAGCCCTACGATTATCAGACACTTTATTGGATTACCACCCCCGGATATGACAATGATCATAATTCCTGGGCTAACCGCGAGGCTTATACCCTTTTATTCAGAAGACTTCTTGAGATGGAAGAATTTAGAAATATGTTTATCGACAGATGTGCCATCTATCTTGGAGATTTTCTTTCGTCAGAAGAGATCATTAATCGCATAGAAACTCGCTATAATGAATTAGTATATGAATATGACTTCCACCGTAAAAACCTCGGTGACCATCATTCCGTATTCTCTGAAAAAGTTGAAGAAGCGAAAGAATGGATCGGTAAGAGAGTACCTTCCTTCTATGCCCAAATAGGATCATTCTTCAATCTTGCGCAGCCGGTACAACTAACAGTAAACTCCCGGAATAATAATGAGAACACCCTACTTATCAATGGGGTACCACTCAAAAATCAAAAATTTTCCGGTCAGTTCTTTCCTGGACGTGTATTAGAAATAAGCACTTCAGATGCCCTCGAAAAAGAAAAATCATATGAATGGCGTGTACATGTAAACAATAATGGTTCGGTTACTACCAATACCTACTTCGCACCAGTTCTTACAATCGACATGCCTTTTGGAGAGGAAGTAGAAATTGAATGCATAGATGCAGGCTCGGAAGTTTCGGAAATTGAAAATGAATTTAACAATTCCTGTCCAATAGAATGGTATGACATATCAGGTACTTTCATAAAAGCACAGACTTCACTTTCATCAGCAAAAATGCCTTCCGGCATGTATATACTTCGACAAGGCAACTCAACTAAAAAGATATTTGTAAAATAACATCCTTTTTAATTGTAATAATAGAGAAAAGCTTAAAGAATCGGGCAGTTCATGGTATTATCATATCAAGAACTGCTTGATTCTTTACTATAATTACTAAATATAATTCAAAATTAAAGTAAAAGGATAAGAGAACAAATCAAAAGAATCAGTTAAAAATTTCGTCATCTCATCTTTTTTTCTTAAATTTGCAGACCAAATGAAATCGAAAGTCTTTCCATATCGTCCTGCAGAAAGGTATGGGAAGAGAAAGTGTATCAACTCCAAGGAAGCAAATTCAGTGCACTAATACATCTATTTAATTATATATCAGTCAGATTATATCTATCTCAGCTATATTATTGTCGAAAGTCTTAGGATATTCGGCCTCACAAATCTATGCCCATACATTAAGAAACGACTCCGATGAACGAAGCCAACAGAAGAATACTTAAAAATACCGGCCTACTTTATACTCGGCTAATCTTCTTGACTTTCGTCAATCTATATGCCGTCAGAGTCACTCTTGATGCCTTAGGAGACATCGATTATGGCATCTACAATGTAATTGCAAGCGTAGTCGCATCACTGTCTATACTCACAGGAGCGATGACATCAGCCACGCAACGCTTTCTTTCCTTCCATCTCGGACAAAACGACCACGAGGGATATAGCAAAACATTCAGCCTACTACTTATTTGCTTCATAGGTATGACTGTGCTGATCCTTATAGTAGGCGAACCAATCGGACTTTTGGCAATCCATAAATGGCTGAATTATCCGCCGGACAGACTAAATGCCGTCTATTGGGTATTTCAGACCTCCATGGCAGCCTTTGCATTTGGCCTTATCACCATCCCCTACACTTCATCAATAGTGGCCAATGAAAAGATGCATGCCTTTGCTATTTTCAGTATAGTGGAAGGAGTGCTCAAACTCGCCATTGCCTTCATGCTTATTTATTATGGCGGTGACAGACTTATCCTTTACAGTGTACTTTCAATGATCATCAGCATCGTAGTGCTTCTGATGTCGATACAATATTGCCACTCTTCATTCAAATATTGCAAATACAAATGGGAATGGGATAAAAATATTTTCAAGCAACTGTCTCAGTATACGGGCTGGAATCTTTTCGGTTCTGTATCCGGCATTCTTGCCACTCAGGGCCAAAACATACTTCTAAATATCTTTTTCGGTCCCATTATAAACACCTCAAAAGCTATAGCCGACCGCATTCAGCATGTGATCAACGGATTCTCAGTCAACCTCTATCTGGCTGCCAGTCCACAAATCATAAAATCATATGCAGCCAAAGACTATTCAAGAGCTCTCAATCTGGTGACAAAGACATCCAAAATGTCTTTTCTGCTGATTTTCGTACTATCCTTTCCGCTGATATGCAATATGGATGGACTTCTTAACCTATGGATCGTACGAAGCACCGAAACCCCGGAGATGGTCGTATTTTCCAAACTCATTTTGCTCTATTGTCTTGCCCTCTCCCTCGAACCTCCAATCAGCCGCATAATTCAAGCTACCGGACAAATTAAGAAATATCAAGTAAGTGTAGGAGTCATCACTCTCTCGTTTATCCCAATTGCTTCTCTTGCTCTGTGGCTCGGAGCTTCTGCTCCAACTACACTCGTCATTCAAATAAGCGTCTTAATTATTGCGCAAGGTGTACGAATTATAATCGCACACCGACAGGTAGACCTCAACTACAAGTCATATTTTTCTGAAGTAATCATTCCGATATTCAAGACTATAGTTGTGGCGATTCCTTCCTACATGTTTATGGAGAATCTATCTAACTCATCAGACAGCATATTGATTATTCTTTTAAATACGTTGATAGCTGGGTTGTGGGGACTTGCCATCTGCTACCTGTTTGGGTTAAACCGAAGCGACAGGGCCATGTTCATGGATATGATAACGAAGAAATTAAAGCGACACAAGGCTTAACCATATGTGGAATATATTTAAATTAACCAACCTTTTCTGGCTGCTGACATCGACCTATATCTGGGTCACGGCACTCATCAATCAAGGACCTATCCTTATTATGGTCAACCTTATAATGATGATATGCCTCAGCATGATGCCGATTAAATTCCGCTTTGACGCCCAGACAGGGCTGGCAGCCGGGGCTATGTTGCTGATCGGATTATGGTCGCTCTGGATAGATGGACCTGTGATGGGCCTGACAACAGTGCTTATGTTTCTGCCAGTGATATGGCTATTGCAGCTTCCTCTGGAATATAAGGAAGATCTATTGGACTTCACGACAAAATGGTATGCTATTCTCCTGATTCCATCACTCCTCACATACTGGATAAGCCTGTTCATAAGCCTACCTTCCATCGGACTATTCAATCATCCTAACTACGCACCCTTCACCAACCATGTCTTCTACATTAAGACTACATATGACTATGGGACATTTGAAAGATTCAACGCATTCTTTCTTGAACCGGGCCACCAGGCTCTGCTCAGCACATTCATGATGATTGCCAATAGATTCCGCTTCAAACAATGTCCTTGGCTCTGGGTGCTACTGATAAGCACTATATTTTCTTTCTCCCTGGCAGGCTACTTGCTACTGGCACTCGGATACAGTTTGCTACAGATCAATACTCCGCTGAAAGCTACTATTGCCGGAGTGCTGGGAGCAGGAGTAGTAATGCTTGCATTGAATTGGGGTAGCGGCGAAAATGCTTTCAACGAATTGATCATCACACGTCTGGAACAGGACGAAAGCAAAGGCATAAAAGGCAACAACCGTGTAGACCGCACCACAAGCTATCTATATGCAAAAATGATGAAAACGCCCGATATGTGGACAGGCGTCAAGGAAAAGACCAACATGGATATGATTGCGGGAGCGGGCTTTAAAATCTATATTATCAATTATGGCCTTATAGGAACCTTTCTAGCACTATTGTTCTATCTCAGCGTCATCCCGCCCAAACCCAATTATAGATACACTACAGCATTTCTCTTAGTGCTTATTCTATGCTTCATGCAGAGAGCATATCCAGGATGGTACTCCTGGCTTTTCCCTTACGTCATCGGCATCTATATAGCCAAGGGGGAAAAAGATAAGATGTTGCTCCCTCAATACGACGACATAAATGAAACGACGACTCATAGCGATCATTCTCTTTAGTCCGCTTTATCTCTTTTTCGTGCTGCGTGGCAGCAAGAGACTGCGAAAAGAGGTTGAGGCCTGGTTGGAAGTATTGCCGCTTCCCAAATCTTCAAGCCTATTTATCAACACGATCGAACTCACCAGCCGATTTGCCGAATTCAGGACACTGCTATATTACCGATATCGGATCAACGAGTTCAATCCTATACGTCTTGTCTATCCGGGACAATTGATGTCGATAAGCTGCCCTAATGTAGGGGAAGGACTTGTCATACAGCATGGATTCGGTACACGCATCGGATGCTCAAGCATGGGCAAGAACTGCCAGGTATGGCAAGGAGTGACTATCGGTAAGTCAAGAAGCGGTCTCGACGAACCTCGCCCTGTAATAGGCGACAATGTTAAGATTTATGCCAACTCTTTGGTGCTCGGTGGAATTACTATAGGCGATAATGCGATCATAGGAGCAGCATCTGTGGTTCTTAAATCTGTACCAGCCAACTGCACGGTTGTCGGTAACCCTGCAAGAATCGTGAAACAACGACAACCGGAATAATCAGCCTATTCACCATCATGCCTACATCAACACTTATCTTCACAATCCTTCTTGTCATAATCCTTGTATATGGGAAATGGCTGCTGTTCGCTCTTCTATCTCCCTTGGTCAGGATGGTATCAAAAAGGGAATTGCAGAGAGATTCAAAGGAAATTTCGCGTTCGAAACAGCTGGCAGGTGAAACGGCGCAACCGTCGGGAAATCTAAAACTAAGCCTCAAACTTGCCATTGCCCGCAAAGTCAGAGGCTATCACAGATGGATGATGATTGAGACAGGTAATATACCCTCTCACCACATACGGAATTTCATTTATCGCCGCATATATCTCGTTGACTTGGCTCCTTGCGCTACCGTTTACTATGGTGCCGAAATAAGGGCCGGTATCAACCTTCATATTGGAGAAGGTAGCATTATTGGCGACAAAGCTATTCTTGACGCTCGCAATGGCATTTGGATTGGAAGAGACGTCAATTTCTCAACAGGTGTACATATCTGGACAGAGCAACACGATCATTCCGACCCCGATTTCTTATGTTTGAGCGACAGTGGCTATCGCGTGGAAATAGCCGACAGGGCCTGGATTGGTCCCGGAGTCACAATCCTTCATTCTGTAAAGGTCGGTGAAGGAGCTGTGGTTGCTGCAGGGTCAGTGGTGACAAAAGACGTGGAGCCGTTCTCGATCGTAGCCGGAATCCCTGCAAAAAAGATAGGAGAACGCAACAAAAACTTACGTTATTCACTTCACGGTGAGCATCTATCATTTTTATGATACGTTAGCGCATGTACGCCTATCTTATTGATGAAGCACGATACCTGGCATACATATCAAAATTCCCTCTTCTCATACAATAAAATACATTTTTTCACATTATATTAAAAGATACGCCCGTTGACAATGGCGGTCAATATAGAGGGCTCCCCACCATCAGGATGCAACCTCTATTGTGATGATTAAGGAAATGACAAAAGTTGCTATAATAGGTACTCAAGGTGTCCCCGCCAAATATGGAGGCTTTGAAAGCCTTGTGGAGAATCTTTTAGGTGAAAACTGCCCGGAAGATGTGGAATACACTGTTTTCTGTTCCAGCAAAGACATGCCGGAGCGTTTGGCGCGTTATAAAGGAGCAATTTTAAAATACGTGGCTCTTAAAGCAAACGGTATACAATCTGTGCCTTACGACATTGTCTCAATGTGCAAGGTGCTTCGAGGCTACGATGTCATCCTCGTCTTAGGAGTGTCGGGATGCCTTTTCCTTCCTATCTTCCATAAGCTTAACTCCAAAAAGCTTATCATCAATATAGATGGCATGGAGTATAAACGCAATAAGTGGAATAAGTTCGTCAAAAGAATTCTCAAGAGATCTGAGGCGATGGCTGTGAAATATGCAGACGTCGTCATCACCGACAATAAAGCTATCCGCGATTATGTCGCAATGGAATATGGAAGAAAGTCGGAACTTATTGCCTACGGTGGCGACCATGTGATGCGTACGCTTCCCGAAGGCTTTGCAGAATCCACTCTTCAGAAATATGGTCTCCGGAAAAAAGACTACGCCATAGCGGTATGTAGAATTGAGCCTGAAAACAACTGCGACATGGTGCTTGAGGCTTTTTCGCAAACTGATAAGCCGCTTGTGTATATTGGCAACTGGAACCACAATGTTTATTCACAGGAACTGCGGAAGAAATATTCTTCATACAGCAATATCCAAATGCTCGACGCCATATATGACCTCGACGTGCTGTATGCCTTGAGAAGCAACGCTGGTGTATACGTGCATGGTCACAGTGCCGGAGGCACTAATCCTTCACTTGTAGAGGCCATGTTTTTCGGTATGCCAATTGTTTCTTTCGATGTAGTGTTCAATAGGGCAACCACTGACGAGCAGGCCTACTACTTCAGGAGCGCAGATGAGCTGCTCAAGATAATTGACAGGGATAATCTTGACGGCACCCGTATGAAGAAAATTGCAGAAGAACGCTACACGTGGAAGACGATATCCAAGCAGTACGCCCAACTTTACCGCTGACCTCAACATTCAAACTATTTCAGCCATGAAAGGCATAGTACTCGCCGGAGGAGCCGGTACCAGATTATATCCAATAACAAAGGGTGTCAGCAAACAACTGATCCCCATCTTCGATAAACCAATGATCTACTACCCTATCTCAACTCTCATGCAGGCTGGGATAAGGGAGATACTCATCATCTCAACCCCTGACGATCTTCCAGGATTCAAACGCCTTCTTGGCGACGGTTCAGCCTATGGATTATCTTTTTCTTATGCCGAACAGCCCTCGCCCGACGGACTCGCTCAGGCATTTCTAATAGGCAAGGAGTTTATCGGAAATGATTCAGTATGTCTCGTGCTGGGAGATAATATATTTCATGGCCCAAATTTCGAGCATGAGCTCAAGCAGGCAGTGGAAGATGCAGAAAAGAATGCTGAAGCCACAGTGTTCGGATACTGGGTGAAAGATCCGGAACGATATGGAGTAGCTGAATTTGATAAGGAAGGACGATGTCTGTCTATAGAAGAAAAACCGCAGAATCCAAAATCAAATTATGCAGTAGTCGGTCTATACTTCTATCCCAATAAGGTGGTGGATATAGCAGGGAAGATCAAGCCTTCTGCCAGAGGGGAACTTGAAATCACCACTGTCAATCAGGAATTCCTTAAAGATGGCGAACTAAAAGTGCAGACTCTTCCACGAGGATTTGCATGGCTTGACACGGGGACCCACGACTCGCTCGCAGAAGCATCGATCTATGTTGAGGTGCTTGAAAAACGCCAAGGCCTGAAGATCGGATGTTTAGAAGGAATTGCATATAGTCACGGCTGGATTTCGAAGGAAAAGCTTTTGGAGGTAGCACAACCAATGCTCAAGAACCAATACGGGCAGTATCTCGTAAAAATTGCTGAAGATGGAAATAATCAACACTGAAATAGAGGGACTAAAAATCATAAAGCCTAAAGTCTTCACTGACTCCAGAGGCTACTTCTTTGAATCTTACTCTAAGAAGATATTCGACCAAGAGGTGGCAAAGGTAGATTTTGTGCAGGATAATGAATCGCGCTCCTCCTTTGGAGTTATCAGAGGACTTCACTTCCAGCGTCCACCATACTGTCAAGCGAAACTCGTAAGATGTGTCACCGGGCGTGTGCTTGATGTAGCGGTCGACATACGTAAAGGGTCCCCCACATATGGCAAGCATGTGGCAGTGGAATTGAGTGAAGAGAATCATTTGCAATTCTTCATACCTCATGGATTCGCTCATGGATTTGCTGTGCTTAGTGAGACTGCAATTTTTCAATATAAATGCGACAATTATTACCATCCGGAATCAGATGGTGGGATTTCTCTTCTTGATCCAAGTCTTGGGATAGATTGGCGCGTTGAAATGGACAAAGCTATCCTGTCGGAAAAAGATAAGCGACACTCTATATTAGCCGATTTCGTCTCTCCTTTTATCTTCTGAACGGTTAAACTCTGACAATATGCCGGGCCTAAAGGGAATTAAAGTATTGTTTGTGACTCACTACAGGGAGCTATATGGCGCCAACAACTCCATGTTGCAGTTGATTTTAGAACTTCGTGATAAAGGCGTAGTTCCTACTGTGCTGCTTCCGGATTATACAATACAACCCGGCAACGATCTGGGCCTTGAATTAGATCGATACGGCATACCACGATTAGATGCGAAGATTAGATTTGACAAACATCAAGATTGGAAAAAAGCAACTGTCAGCTATATCCGTACACTCATGTACAGAAAGCAGGCAGCCAATATGGTCAGAGACATAGACTTCGACATCGTACATTCTAATTCCAGCATCATAAGCACAGGAGCATATATTGCGAAAAAATTCAAAAAGCCACACGTATGGCATATCAGGGAATTCGGAGATCTTGATTATGGAATGAAGACCCCTTTCGGCAAATGGTATCAGAAAATAATATATCGAGGAAACAATTCTTTTATTGCCATATCAGAAAGCATCAAGAAGCACTATAGCAAATGGATTGATGATAAATCAATCAGAGTAATCTACAATGGAATTAAGCCATCAGCAAAACGGCAACCTCGGATTGACGAACGTGTAGAGATCTGCATTGTAGGACATATTCGCCCAAATAAAGGGCAGTTGGAACTTATTGAAGCAATTAATGAACTTGTCAATAACAGAGAAATCAAAAATCTGCATGTCTCATTAGTTGGGAGCAGTGAAGAGGAATATGCTGAAAGAATTAAGCTTTACGTGAAGGAGCACGAGCTCTCCGAATATGTGACCATGACAGGAAGACGCAATGATGTGGCGGAACTCCTTACTAAGATGGACATCGGAATCATGGCCTCACCGCATGAAGCATTCGGCAGAACTACCGTAGAATATATGATGGCCGGTATGGCAGTCATAGCATCTGACGGCGGAGCTAACAAAGAAATAATTGATGATGGACATACCGGACTGATATATAAAAGTGGAGACACTATATCCCTTGCAGATAGAATCGAAATGCTCATCAAAAATCGAGAAACTTTGGAAAAGATTGCAAAAAACGGACAAAATTCCGCAGAAAAAAACTTTTCCTCCAAGGCTAACAGCGACGCGATATATACTCTTTACAACGAAATATTGAGCAAGGCATGAAAATTTCTGTAGTCACTGTATGTTACAACGCTGTAGACTTGATAGAAGGGACTATCAAGTCAGTTGTAGATCAAACCTATGCCGACGTTGAATATATTATAATAGACGGCAAGTCAACTGATGGGACAACTGATATCATTCGAAAATATGAAGGAAAGATAACTTATTGGGTAAGCGAGCCCGACAAGGGGATATACGATGCCATGAACAAGGGAATCAAGGCGGCTACCGGCGACTATATCATATTCATGAATGCGGGCGATAAGTTTGCAGGTAATAAAGTGCTCGAACGTGTTGCACCCCACCTTGGCAGACATACGGTGGTTTCCGGCCGATGGAACAGATGCTATTCCAATGGCAACGTAAAAAAAGCCACCCCTAAAAACACAGATGCCTTAAAAATAGAGATGCCAATATGCCATCAGGCTACTTTTACAAAGCTCGCATACCACAAAGAGAATCCATTTGACACCTCGTTTCGCCTTAGTGCCGACTACGATTTTTTCTATCATGCATGGCGGCGTGGCGAACAGTACTCATATATTGACGAGACAATCGTAGATTTTCTTGAAGCGGAAGGAGCATCAACCGACAATATTGTCACCTCTGTGATGGAACGGGAAAAAGCATGGAAAGGAGAAACTGGTCTCCTTCTCCGAAGATTAAACCTTAAATATCAGATTTGCAGAATAAAAACTGTCAAATTCTTAAAAACAATAACAAACAACTCGAAATGAGACTACTAGTCGACTGCCACTGTTTTGATGCCGGCGAGACTCAGGGACTAAACACCTATATTCGCTGCCTATACCAAGCTATGATATCTACGGCAGACGATATCACTTTTGTGTTAGCAGCCCAGAATCTCCCGAATATCAAGCGACTGTTTGGACATAGAAACAATGTTGAATACGTTGAACTGGGCGACCACTCCAGACTCTACCGACTGATGGTGGAATTTCCCAGAATAATTAAAAAACATAAAATTGATCTGGCCCATTTTCAGTATATAGCACCACGTGTCCCGCACTGCAAGACGATAGTGACTGTCCACGATATATTATTCGAAGACTATCCCCATTTCTTTCCTCTTTCCTATAGGCTGTCGCGCCACTTCATGTTTAAGGATTCCGCAAAGCGCGCCGATATGCTTCTGACGGTGTCTGATTATTCAAGAAAAAGGATTTCAGAAGTATATAAAATTCCGGAAAATGAAATCTACATCACACACAATGGTGTCAGCAACGACTTCCGAAATCTTGACAAGCAGAAATGTGCCCGCTATATTAAAGAAAGATTTGGAATTACCGACTATGTCCTCTACGTCAGCCGATTTGAGCCACGTAAGAAGCAGGTCACTCTTCTTCAAGCTTATAAAGACCTACGTCTTGACCGCAAAGGAGTGGAACTGGTGCTTATAGGCATTAAGTCGATTCCTGACCCACTGTTCGACCAGGTGTATGAAGAATGCGACGAGGAGCTTAAAAGCCACATTCACATTCTCAACCATGTCCCCTACGAAGAATTGCTCAAATGGTATGCAGCAGCAAGTCTATTTGTGTATCCATCGGAAGCAGAAGGATTCGGTATTCCTCCTTTAGAGGCAGGTGCATGTGGTGTGCCGGTCATCTGCAACAACAAGACAGCAATGGAAGATTTCACATTCTTTGGCGACAATTTAATTTCCACCGACAATCCAACACTGCTTAATTCGCGTATCAATGCCCTTCTTAGCGATAAAAAGAATGATGAAACACAATCAAAGGTTAGGGAAGCCATCTTCAAAAATTATTCTTGGGATCTCATCGCACAAGACTTCTTGAAGCAACTCAGAGCAAAATTCAACGATAAACCACAGAAATAGCCAATCACTCAAATGAACATACTCATCACCGGAGCCAACGGACAGCTGGGCAACTGTATGCGTAACGCCGCTAAAAACTCCAATGACAACTACATATTCACAGACGTAGCAGATCTTGACATTACAGATGCGGATGCTGTCGCAAAAGCTGTCAAAGACAATGATGTAAATGTAATCGTCAACTGCGCAGCATATACAAATGTAGACAAAGCGGAGACAGACGCAGACTTCGCAGAGGTGCTTAACGCTGTGGCCGTAAGGAATTTGGCAGATGCCATTAAGGCCAACGATGGCACTCTTATACATGTGTCTACCGACTACGTGTTCGGTGGCTCGCAAGGCAATACACCCCGCACTGAGGAAGAGCCAACGAATCCTACCGGTGTCTACGGACTTACGAAGTTCCATGGAGAGCAACAGATTCAGGAGTCAGGGGTGAAGGCTCTTATATTCCGCACTGCATGGCTATACTCAGAATACGGAAAAAACTTCGTAAAGACTATGCTGTCGCTCACATCATCAAAACCTCAACTGAAGGTAGTGTTTGATCAAGTTGGCACTCCAACTTATGCCCAGGATCTGGCAGACGCGATCTTCAACATCATTGAACACAGAAAAATGAATGGCAATGAGGGTATATATCATTATTCAAATGAGGGAGTGTGCTCTTGGTATGACTTCACAAAAATGATCGCAGAAATTGCAGGAAACCAAGCTTGTGATGTTCAACCTTGCCATAGTGATGAATTTCCTTCACCCGTCACTCGTCCGTCTTATTCCGTACTTGACAAGACTAAATTCAAATCTGTGTTCGAACTTCCCGTGCCATATTGGACAGACTCACTGAAGAAATGCCTATCCAACTTGAACTGAATTAGAGAATCGAGCATCCAGACCATGAAACGCAATAATTTACAAACAGCTATTATAGAGATCGACAATATCAGGATCGGGGTAATTGGGCTTGGATACGTAGGTCTACCTCTTGCACGCCTTTTCTCAACTAAATACCCTACCGTAGGCTTCGACATAAGCGAAGACAGAGTAAACGAACTGATTGCCGGACACGACTCACGCCTCGAAGTGACCGACCAATTACTTGCTGAGGCTTTAGACAAACATGGCCTTATCTGCTCCTACGACATAGCCGACCTTAAAGACTGCAACTTCTATGTAGTGGCAGTCCCTACACCTGTCGACGAAAAAATGGTGCCGGATCTACGTCCGATTATCGGAGCATCCGAAATTATTGGGGAAGTAATTTCGGAAGGCAATATCGTAGTCTATGAATCCACCGTATACCCGGGAGTCACAGAAGAAATCTGTATGCCTGTTATCGAAAATGTCAGTGGCTTGAAGTATAATGAAGACTTCTTTGGAGGATATTCACCGGAAAGAATCAATCCCGGCGACCGTCTTCATACTGTAGAGCTCATCAAGAAAGTCACTTCCGGATCCACTCCCGAGGTCGCAGAACTTGTTGACAGCGTCTATAACTCAGTCCTCGTCAATGGTACCCACAAAGCATCCTCTATAAAAGTTGCAGAAGCCTCAAAAGTGATTGAAAATGCTCAGAGGGATGTCAATATAGCATTTTTCAACGAAATTGCACGCATCTTCAATGCGATGGATATCGATACTCAGGAAGTGATTGAGGCAGCTTCGTCTAAATGGAATTTCATAAAACTTCAACCCGGACTGGTCGGTGGACATTGCATATCGGTAGATCCTTATTATCTGATTCAGAAAGCAAAAGAACATGAGCTCGTACCGGATTTGCTAATTGCTGCGCGCAATATCAATGAGAGCATGGGTGCATATGTGACGAGTAAAACCATCGACCTCCTCAATCGAAAAGGAGTTCTCGTGAAGGATGCCGACGTGCTGATACTTGGCTTTACCTTCAAGGAGAATTGTCCAGACATCAGAAATACAAAAGTAATCAGCATCTGCAACTCTCTTAAAGAATACACAGACCACATCACTGTCATCGATCACTGGGCAGATGCAGCTCTGGTGGAAAAAGCTTATGGAATCAATATTTCTACCGAACCATTGAAGAAGCTGAACGGTAAATTCGACGCTGTGATACTTGCAGTTGCACATTGCCAGTTTTACAACTTCAATGTCAGAGACCTTCTCAAAGATCCGGAAAAAGGGGTCGTATTTGATGTCAAGAGTGTTCTCCCTCGGGAAATGGTAGACGGGAGATTATAATAAACAAATTAGATGAATAAAGTTATGAAGAATATTCTCATCACCGGTGGCGCTGGCTTTATAGGAAGCCACGTTGTACGCCTTTTCGTCAACAAATATCCAGAATATAGGATCGTAAACCTCGACAAGCTGACTTATGCCGGCAATCTTGCGAATCTCAAAGACATAGAAGACAAACCGAACTATACCTTCGTAAAGGCTGACATCGCTGACCTTGATGAGATGCGACGCATCATAAAGGAGTATGAGATCGATGGTATCATCCATCTGGCTGCAGAGAGCCATGTAGACAGATCCATCAAGGATCCATTCACGTTTGCCCGCACAAATGTAATGGGAACTCTTGCATTGCTGCAGGCAGCAAAGGAATACTGGGAGTCCCTGCCGGAAAAATATGAGGGAAAACGCTTCTACCATATCTCGACCGACGAAGTTTACGGAGCTCTTGAACTGACACATCCCGAAGGAGTTCCCGCACCTTTTACCACAAAAGCGTCGAGCGAAGACGACATGGCCTATGGAACGGAATTCTTTCTCGAGACTACAAAATACAATCCACACTCTCCCTATTCTGCATCAAAGGCAAGCAGCGACCACTTTGTGCGTGCCTACCATGACACCTATGGCATGCCCACTATCGTCACTAACTGCTCCAACAACTACGGTCCCTATCAGTTCCCGGAGAAACTGATTCCTCTCTTCATCAACAACATCCGACATGGCAAGCCTCTGCCTGTCTATGGCAAGGGAGAAAACGTACGCGACTGGCTCTTTGTAGAAGACCACGCCCGTGCAATTGACCTTATTTTCCATGAAGGAAAGATAGCCGACACATACAATATTGGAGGCTTCAACGAGTGGAAGAATATCGACCTGATAAAAGTCATCATCAAGACTGTAGACCGTCTGCTCGGAAATCCGGAAGGATCTTCGGAAAAGCTCATCACATTCGTCACCGATCGATTGGGTCACGATATGCGCTATGCTATCGATAGCCGCAAACTCCAGTCAGAACTCGGTTGGGAACCGAGCCTCCAGTTTGAAGAAGGTATCGAAAAGACTGTCCGCTGGTATCTCGACAATCAGGAATGGATGGACAACATCACTT
>CAYSMP010000025.1:0-33476 GCA_964432215.1 uncultured Sangeribacter sp. | reverse complement strand
TTTTTATGACAAAATTAATAAAAACGATTGTTGTAAACAAATAGATAAGGCTCAACTTTGAAAATTTTTATTAATTTTGCAGTTGGAATCTTGTCTCTGAGTTAAAGATGGGATAAAAATTATAATAAACTACTCTATTGTGATAACAAAATCAATAAAGACATTCGGACGTTACTGTCTGTTTCTGACTCAGGTCTTTCGGAGCCCTGACAAGTGGAAAGTGTTCTTCAAGCAACTTGTGACAGAGATTTCTCAACTCGGTGTTGATTCTATTCCACTGGTAGTGATTATATCAATCTTTATAGGTGCAGTGATTGCTATACAGATGACGATCAACATTGTATCCCCCCTTATCCCGAGTTACTCAACGGGTCTTGCCACTCGTGAAATCTTACTGCTTGAGTTTTCCTCTACCATGATGTGTCTCATTCTTGCAGGAAAAGTTGGCTCCAATATCGCCTCTGAGATTGGAACGATGCGTGTGACCGAACAGATTGACGCTATGGAAATAATGGGTATAAACTCTGCAAATTTCATTGTGTTGCCCAAGGTCGTAGGTTTCGTTCTTTTCGTCCCGATCCTTTGCGTCCTGTCGATGTTTGTTGGTCTATGGGGAGGTTGGCTTGTTGCTGAATTTACAGATATGCTGACTGTAGAAAATTATGTTTTTGGCATACAGTCGTTCTTCAACGAATGGTATGTCTGGTATGGTATTATTAAGACAGTAGTTTTTGCATATATCATAGCTACGGTGGCTTCTTTCTATGGATACTATGTCAAAGGTGGTGCCTTGGAAGTTGGTAAGGCAAGTACTAATGCTGTTGTATCTAGTTCAATTTTGATCCTTCTCGCGGATGTAATCCTAACAAAACTCTTGTTGCAATGATCGAAGTTAAGAATATAAGCAAATGGTTTGATGGAGTTCAAGTGCTCCATGACATTTCGGCTACTTTTGAGACTGGAAAGACTAACCTGATTATTGGACAATCTGGTTCAGGCAAGACTGTTCTTCTTAAATGCCTTGTAGGTCTTCTGCGTCCGGAAGAAGGTGAGATATATTATGACGGGAGATGCCTGAATACGATGAACTCTGAGCAGCGCAAGGAATTGAGGATGGATATAGGGATGCTTTTTCAGGGTTCAGCTTTGTTTGACAATGAGACAGTTCTTGGAAATGTGATGTTCCCTCTCAAAATGTTTTCGCCTTTGAGCAAACAGGAGCAACTCGAAAGGGCACATTTTTGTATCGAACGTGTAGGATTGAAAAATGCTGACAACAAATATCCTTCAGAAATTTCTGGCGGTATGCAGAAACGAGTGGCAATTGCAAGGGCTATCGCGCTCAATCCGAAATATCTATTTTGTGATGAGCCTAACTCTGGTCTTGACCCACGTACCTCTCTTATGATCGATGATTTGCTCAGTGATATCACACATGAATATCAGATGACGACTGTGATTAATACTCACGATATGAACTCTGTGCTTGGAATAGGAGAACATATCATTTTCATTAATAAAGGGTATTGTGACTGGTCTGGAAATGACAAGACCATTTACCGCAGCGATAATCAGAGCCTCAACGACCTTGTTTTCGCTTCCACTTTGTTTAAGGAAGTGAAGAGGTATATGGAAAAGAATGCAAATAAATAATGAAGCAGTTTAAACTTATTTTTTATTAAGATTTCGTCAGGCGTTGGCTCGGCATCTTAGTTTTTTTAGGAAATTCGCCGATTTTCAATTCGAGAGGATTCTTTCTTCATGAAGAATTAGCGGTGCTGGCATCGCGAAAGGGTGAATGAGGGAAGATACGCCGCAAAGATGATGGAAGATTAATAAAGAGAATCTTGAGTTTAACTCTTCATTGTAATTTTTAGAATTCGTAAATAAGTTTAAACAACTTCAATATTATATTCAGCGAATTGATAAGGAATCAACAACGGGAAAGCAAAATTCAAAAGTATGGAAGAAAAGAGTCGAAAACCTATTGGCGTGGAGAAGGATTACTCCGAAGAGATAGAGAAAAGGGCTAAAGTGGTGTTTGATGCCATGCGCCCACGTGTGTCAGAAGACGATTTCAAGCGTCTTGTAGATTCCTTTGAAGTGGCTCGAGAGGCTCACGCCAAGCAAAAACGCAAGACTGGCGAGCCATATATATTCCATCCTATTGCAGTAGCCACTATCTCAGCTCAGGAACTCAATCTCGATGTCGATTCTGTAATTGCTGCTTTCCTTCATGATGTAGTGGAAGATACTGACTGGACTGTCGATCAAATCCAAAAGCGTTTTGGCAACGATGTTGCATTCCTTGTTCGAGTGGTGACAAAGCAGAAAAAGGAGAAATATGAGATGTCGAAGCAACTCGATAATTTCAAACAAATGCTTACTTCTGTGCAATATGATATAAGAGCTCTCTTAGTTAAGTTGGCTGACCGCCTTCATAATATGCGCACTCTTTCCTCGATGAGGCCGGATAAGCAAATGAAGATAGCCGGAGAGTCCGACTATTTCTATGCT
The DNA here is from genome assembly GCA_964432215.1 of uncultured Sangeribacter sp. Taxonomy (GTDB): domain Bacteria; phylum Bacteroidota; class Bacteroidia; order Bacteroidales; family Muribaculaceae; genus Lepagella. The sequence continues at coordinate 30,959 of CAYSMP010000025.1, read as the reverse complement.
CCTCTTGCTACCCGCCTGGGACTGTATAATGTCAAGACCGAACTTGAGAATCTATCGCTTCGTTTCCGCTGTCCACACGAATATGCTGAGCTTACTTCACGGATAGAAGCCGACATGAAGTCGAATCAAGCCCGTCTTAAGATATTTACTGATGAAATTTCCCATATTTTAAAGAGAGGCGGGATCAAGTCAAGAGTATTTGTTGAGTACAGACAGCCATATTCCCTTTGGAGGAAGATGAACAAATACGGTGACGATTTTGATCATCTCAAATATCGGCACTTTGTGGAAATAGTCTTTAAGAATGAGGAAGGACAATCAGAAAAGAATACAGCTTTGAAGATTTACTCTCTCTTGACCGATCGATTTAAGGAAAAACCTGGAGGAATCTCCAACTATATTGACAGCCCTAAGGAAAACGGTTACCAAAGTTTTCATGTGAAGCTACTTGCTGACTTTGGAAGATGGCAGGAAGTGCACATTAGTAGTGAGCGCATGGTGACTAATTCCCAATTTGGTTTTCTCAGTGATAGCTCGGAGGGTAATATAAGAAGGTGGATCAATAAGTTTAGGGCCAACCTGCGGGAAATATCCAAAAATGCTCATGAAGGGGGAAGTACGTTCATTGAGAATGTAGTGTCATCGTTTTATAATGATGATATTATGACATTTACTCCACAAGGTAAACCTATAGTGCTTCCGCAAAAGTCTACTGTGCTTGATTTCGCATATGAAGTACATTCTAAATTGGGAGAAAAAGCGAAATTTGCCCGTATCAATGGCAGGCTGGCATCTATAAAGACTCCGCTTCATCGTGGTGATATTGTGGAAGTCTTTTCAGATGCCGAAAGTCATCCCACTAAGGAATGGCTTGAAGCAACTGTGACATATAAAGCGAGAAAGGCTATACGTTCTTACCTTTCCAAACTTCCAAAGCCTAAATATGACCGCTGTCCAATATGCATGCCTATGCCTGGCGAGGAAGTGATTGGATTTCACAATACGGGCAGCCGTATAATGGTTCATAAGCGTGACTGTCCAGAAGTCATCAAAATGTCCTCACAGCTTGGAGACAATATTGTAAGTGTGGATTTTGAGGCTAATGACACTCTTTATCCTGTTGAAATAGAAGTAGTCTGTGTAGATCGTCCTCATATGGTTATTGACTTGGTTGATTGCATTTCAAATAGTCTTAATCTGTCAATTGGTAGTATTAATACAAAGACGGTTGATAGCATAGCCACTATTCTTATTACATTCTCTGTCCATAGCTATGATGAATTGCGTATGGTGATGGAGCAGATTACAAATCTTCCGGATATTGATTCTGTGCGTGAGATTATTTGAGTTATTATAGGCGCAATATATCATCGCAGAAAGGCAATACACCTGATCGGTGAGTGACAAAAAGAATTGTATGCGAGTTATTTCTTTGCGAAAGTCGCTTCATAAGTAGTTTTTCGGTCTCTTCATCGAGAGATGCGCTTATCTCGTCAAGTAGAAGGATAGTGCCTTGGCTAAGCAGACCTCGTGCGATCGCAATCCGCTGAGCTTGCCCTTCGCTGAGTCCATCGCCGTGCTCGCCGCAAGATGTCTCTAATCCATATTTCAGATCAAATACAAAGTCTGCTGCAGCGTCATGTAGAGCGGCCTTCATTTCCTCTTCTGTGGCGTCTGGTTTGGCAATTCTGAGATTATGTCTGATTGTTCCACTCATTAGACTATTACCTTGCGGCACATAGACAATGTCTCTGCGCGTAGCTGAAGATACCGGTTCGTATTTAGTCTTTCCTTCGTATTTAGTGAAGATTTCTATTTTCCCTGTCTGTGGACAAATCAGAGCCAAGATAAGACGAAGAAGAGTGCTTTTCCCGGCTCCTGTCTCTCCCATTATAGCAGTTTTGCTTCCTGGAGTGAAAGTGTGGCTGAAGTGTTTAAATGTCGGATGTAGATTTCCAGGATAGCTGAACGAAATATTATCTATCAATATTCCTGCAGGGTAGTCTGTTGAAGATAATTGCGACAAAAACTCTGTCTGTTCTGTAGGCATTTTCTCAATTTCTTGAAGTCGGGAAAATGCTGTGTGGGAATTAATCAGACCTGGAAGAAGACGTGCTAATTCAGCTAAAGGACGCTGGATCTGGCCAGCAAGCTGTAGATATGCAGTCATCATTCCAAAGGATATAGTGCCTCTATAAAGACCATTGATGCCCCATAGGAAGGAGGAGAGATATCCGGTTTCAAACCCCATCGTTACCGCTGTACGGGAAATCATCGTAATGTTCGCGCGCCGACGGATGACACTGTATCTTGAATGATGAAGTGCTGATATCGCATCTAAGGTGCGCATAGTATGTCGGTATGTCATCAGGAGAATACGATATTGAAGACTATCTTGCATCTTTTCCTGAAGACGACTTTCTATATCACGTATTCTTTTTGTCAAGATTCTCATTTTCTTGAAGAAAAATTTACCTAATATTAGAAATGCCGGAAGTATAACAACCAGAATTATTGCAAGGATAGGACTGAAACACCACAGAAAGAGAAAGGCACCTATTAATTGGAAGAGTGCTATAATCACAGTCGGTATAGTGCGACATAGGCATTCAGATGCTACGCGGCTGTCTTCTGTGAGGCGAGACAATATATCCCCGGAGTGATATTTTTCCTTGCCTGTCCATGGAGAAGTCAAAAGTCTACTGAAAAGCCTTTTCTGAAGCCTGTTTTTCATATCTGCCTCGGAAAGATCGGTGGTACGGTTGCAAAAAGCCGAGCAAATGAGTTCAATAGCTAAAGATGTTACTAAGCCGGCTACACATAGTATGAGGTTGCCTTTAGTATCTCCCGTTGCAATATCTACTGCCCTTTTGCTTAACCACACAAATATCAGTCCTGTGAAGACGCGGATGATTCCTGCAGATGCACTAAAAGCGATGCGTCCGCGGAAACCCTGGGTGAGTCCAAAGATATATCGAATCATTGATTATCCCTATTAGTTCGGGACATTAGTAAATCAGTTATAACTTGACGTGTCCCCTTATATATATAACTTCCATAGGTCAGTAAAATTGTATGAGGATCCACGGCGAATTTCGATGTCAGCCTGATGCTGTTGCGACGAAATGAATATATTTTCCCTGCAAGATACCCTTTTGGTCGATTTGAACTTTTATAAGTTGCTCGACCGAAATTGCCTTCTTTTAGAATAAAAGATAAGATTTTAGATGATTGTTTGGAATAATTATTTGCATATAATGGGCACTCTTCTTCAGGAAGACCTAAATAATTGACGGCTATGGGTGAAAATAACTTCCATCCTCTCAAGAGCCGAAAGTCTTTGAGTAACCTTTCAAGTTCTATGGTATCAAAGTCCTTGTGATGGGTGTGAAGAAGCATAATCCAATCGCATAGATGACGCAGTCCGATTCCTCCGTTCAAGAAATGATGATACATGTGCATGAACACGAAGATTACAGTGAAAATGGGAGAGGGTACCGAGATTTTCTCTCCATTTATTTCAATATTGTTATTTGTTGATGATAATTGCTGCTGACTCCATTCTTGAAACTTTTGGTTTGCTTTTCGGGTGGGCAATATGCCGGCAATTCGATGAAGTTCAATCCTCACACCATTAACTGAACAACCATAATGTTTGGCTTCTTGAATGAATCTTTCCTCACAGTCCCATCCAAATCCATTGACTGCTCTATAAGCAGAATAGTAGTTGAAAATTCCTACGAATAGGTCGATATCTCCGCATTGGCGAAGGGTAGGAATGGGATATGCTCGCGCATATGCTTGACCTTTCAGTAAGACAGAATCAATACCAGCAGTTCTTAGTTTTAAGACAACCTCAGATACGCAACTATCCATCAGATGGTGGGTGCGACGATTACGCTCAATTATAGAGTATGCTTTTCGGATCCATTCTTTGGGGGGTAGAAGATTGTTAGGAAGTGATAGGGCTGCTCGCGTGACGAGAACACCAACGGTTTGATCCATCGCCATTCTCCCTATTTCGTCCCAGTCTACTGAATATTGGGAAAACAAACTGTGCTCAATCGGCGCGTTCCAAAGGGAACTCCTCACGAGCGTCAGAAGTTGTTTTGTTATCATATGGGAAATATATTTATTATTCATTGAGTTGATTCTCAGTTTTTTTCAGTATGATATTTTGTCCATTCTAAATTTAGTGCCAGCTGTTTTTCCCTTTCCAAAATCCTGTCCACTTCCAGCAAGAATCAGATAGTCAAACTCAAGATTGAGAAACTAAGATGATTTTTTATGTAGTTCTCTTTTCTATTGTGTTACATATTATTATTTAGTTTTTTGCTTTTACAAAAATAATTCTGTTACTTGTTATATTCAATTTTTGATGCGACAATTCTGTACGTATCCTGCGACACTTTTATAATACATTGAAAATATGTATGATAAAAATAGCTATAAAACGAGTTCAGAGTCAGTACAATGTCTGAATAATGCTGACCAGCATATATATGCAGCTTCACGGTCAGGAAGACATTGCATCTTCCATATTGGTACAATAGCAATCAATTCACTCTCTGTCTCATGCAGTCCATCGGCTATTCGGTTATCCCAGCGAGTACCACTGATGCTTGGAATGATAGCTGCATAAGCCCTAATTCCTTTCATTCGATATATCTTATTATAGGGGGCTTGATTTAATAAAACGATACCATCCAATTGGTAGCTGACATTCCGATAACAGGGCGTTTTTCCACTCCATGGGCTACCATATATTGTTGCTTTGCCATTGTCATCAACACGCACTATTGGGTTGTCATCATTCACTAATTCCGTTCCTTCAATGTACTGCTTCCATAATCTGGCATGTGTACTCTTACCAGTTCCACTTCGTCCGAGAAACATATATCCTTTGCCATTATGGCTCACAGCTGCTGCGTGAAACAATACAGTTTTTTTGTCAGCGGTTGACAGGGCATATATAACCATCATAGCATTGTCAATAGTTGCTTTTTTGCATAATCCCGTAATGATGAGATTTCCCTCCTTATAATTCTTTGAGCAAACCAACCATCCTCCCGATTCTCCTACCCATAGAAATTCGAAGACAGGGCAGCCATCAGAGGTTCTACCACTTATTATTGTCTGACTCTCGTCTTCTTGCCTCATTTCTTCAGAATAAACCACAGGGTTTCCTGTCTTGATATTAAGAGTGAATATGTTTTGCTGTATTGTCGGATGCCCACAGTCTACAAATGGGGAATAGTTACTCATAAGTTTCAAATCCTGATCTTCCGTATTCACACTGAACTTATGACCTCCTAAATTATACTCTATCGTTACTCTCATCTTCAGTCTCAACTTTCTATTATTCCCGCACTCCTCCAGACATTTACTAATTCTTTAGCGTCGTTGAAGGCTGTTTTCTGGTCCACATCATAGCGACCGGTAAGTAATTTTACAATGTCTTGTGTGTCAAAAGATGAATCAGGAAGCGTTTCCCAGATATATGCAGCTGACTCATTAAGAGAAATGAGACGATTGAAATCAATCAAATCAAGACTCTCAGCCACTAAAACCATTTCCTGACCAAGTCTCCTCATCACGAATCCTTTTATCTTTTTCATATACTATTTTAATGTTTCAGTTTCCAAATAAAGTGGCGAAAGGGGAGAAGCATTCTCCATACAAAGGCCAACCCACGTGCCTTGATAGATCTTTGACAGATCTTTTGTTCATTTCGGATAATGTATTCGACCACTCCAAATATTTCTTCTCGACTACATTGCTCATAGCCGAACAGGTTCCCATCTCCCATTAGCAAAAAACGATTTTCTTTTATATTTATTATCCGGTGAATGACGTAACGACTCCCATCAATTCTTGCTAGTACTATATCACCCTTGCGTAGATTATCGGGAGGGGAAATGACAAGTTGATCCTTATTCTCCAGGATAAAAGGGCGCATGCTCTTCCCTTTTGGACGAAGCTTTATACTTTTCCCTTCCAAGAGAAGTGTGCATATTTCTCCTAGTAATATATCGTTGGCAAGGATACGGTTTTTTGTCATATTTCTATTTGTATATAGTGTCAAGATAGTCTCGATTTGGTTATACAAAATTACTACAAATACATTTTTCTGCCAATTATTCTTTACGACAATTTTAGTTTTTCGATGCGACAAATTTCCTAAACTTATTTTTGGATCTGCGAATATTGCCAATAATTTGTATTATTCATGAAAAATGACTAATTTTGCATCTTAAAAGAAAAATGACAACAATGGCGAGTCGAAACGATTCTCCGAAAGAACAAAGATATTTTTAACGATTATGCCTACTTCAAAGGAAATCAGAGAATCTTTTAAAAGATTTTTTGAAAGCAAAGGACACCATATCGTGCCCTCTGCTCCTATGGTCATCAAGGATGACCCTACTCTTATGTTCACCAATGCCGGTATGAACCAGTTTAAGGATATTATACTTGGGAATCGTCCGGCAAAATACACTCGTGTAGCTGACTCTCAGAAATGTCTCCGCGTAAGCGGTAAGCACAATGATCTTGAGGAAGTCGGACATGACACTTATCACCACACCATGTTTGAAATGTTAGGAAATTGGTCGTTTGGTGATTATTTCAAGAAAGAAGCTATTGATTGGGCTTGGGAATACCTCGTGGATGTTCTAAAACTTGATCCTAACCGTCTTTATGCTACCGTCTTCGAAGGATACGCTCCTGAAGGCCTCGAACGCGATAATGAAGCCGCTTCATATTGGGAAGCACACCTTCCTAAGAGCCATATCATCAACGGAAACCGTCACGACAACTTTTGGGAAATGGGTGATACAGGTCCATGCGGCCCATGCTCTGAAATCCATATTGATCTACGCAGCGATGAAGAGAGAGCAGAGGTTGATGGTGCATCGCTTGTTAACAAGGACAATCCTCAGGTGATTGAAATATGGAATCTTGTATTCATGCAGTATGAACGTAAGGCTGACGGTCATCTCGAACCTCTTCCAGCAAAAGTGATCGATACAGGAATGGGTTTCGAACGTCTTTGTATGGCTCTTCAAGGCAAAAAATCGAACTATGATACTGACGTTTTTACTCCCTATATAGCAAAGATAAGCGAGATTTCTGGAAAAGAATACGGAAAAGACAAGATGGTAGACGTAGCAATGCGTGTCTGCTCAGACCACTGCCGTACGATTGCATTCTCTATCGCTGACTCACAGCTCCCAAGTAATGCTAAAGCAGGGTATGTCATTCGTCGTATACTTCGTCGCGCCGTTCGCTATGCCTATACTTTCCTTGACCAGAAGAATCCGTTCATCTATCAGCTTGTTGATGTTATGGTGGATCAGATGGGTGAGGCATACCCTGAACTTGTAGCTCAGAAAGATTTGATTAAGAAAGTGATTAAGGAAGAAGAGGAGTCATTCCTCCGCACGCTGGACAAAGGCATTGGTCTTCTTGATAATCTTGTTGCTACAGCGAAGAAGGAAGGTAAGTCTGAAATCAGCGGCAAAGATGCGTTTACGCTCTATGATACTTACGGATTCCCCCTTGATCTAACTGAACTTATCCTCCGTGAACAAGGCATGACTCTTGATCACAAGGGATATGAGGAAGAAATGGCCTGTCAGAAGCAACGTGCTCGCAATGCAGCTGCCATTGAAACAGGAGACTGGGTAATTCTAAAGGATGGCGAACAAAAATTTGTTGGCTACGACGTTGCCCAAAACGAATGCCGCATCTTGCGCTATCGCAAGGTAAAACAGAAAGGTAAGGAGTTCTTCCAGATTATTCTCGACGAGACTCCGTTCTATGGTGAGATGGGTGGTCAGGTTGGCGACAAAGGTAAACTGATCGATTCCAACGGAGAAGAAATCGAAATCTTTGACACTAAGCGTGAAAATAATGTTAGCGTGCATCTCACATACAAGTTGCCTGAAAATCCTGCTGATACATTCAAAGCAGTGATTGATACCGTTGCAAGAGCTGCTACTTCTGCCAACCACTCAGCAACTCATCTTTTGCATGAGGCTCTTCGCGAAGTGTTGGGCACTCATGTCGAACAGAAAGGCTCGTATGTTTCTCCCGATTCTTTGCGTTTCGACTTCTCTCACTTCCAGAAAGTGACTCCAGAAGAACTTCGGAAGGTGGAGCATATTGTGAATGCTCGCATTCGCAAGGCTATGCCTCTTGATGAGCATCGCGATATGCCTATTGCTGACGCTAAGGCTCTTGGTGCTATGGCTCTTTTCGGAGAGAAATATGGTGATAAAGTGCGCGTGGTGAAATTTGGTGATTCTGTCGAACTTTGTGGTGGTACACATGTTGCCAATACAGGCAATATAGGAATGGTGCGAATCGTCTCAGAAAGTAGTATCGCAGCTGGGATTCGGCGTATTGAGGCTGTAAGCGGTGCAGGTGTTGAAAAAATCCTTGATGATTTCCAAGATCTCTCCATCGCCCTTTCGGAACTTCTTGGGTCTACCGGCAATATCCGTGCATCTGTAGAGAAGGCTCTGAAAGAAAACGGCGACCTTCGCAAGCAGGTGGAGGAAGCAATGGCTGAACGAATTGATACTCTTGCTGGTGAGCTTCTTGAAAAAGCAAAGGAGACTAATGGAGTGAAAGTCGTTGAACTTGTAGGCATACGTGTTCCAGATATGGTAAAGAACGTTGCTTTCACAATCAGAAAGAAGAGTCCGGAAAATACTGTTTTTATCGGTGCAACTATGTCTCCTGAGAAAAAACCGCTTTTGACAGTTATGATGTCTGATGATATGGTTAAAAATGGTGCAAATGCAGGTCAAATAGTGCGTGACGCCGCTAAGCTCATCAAGGGCGGTGGTGGTGGTCAGCCGTTCTTTGCTCAGGCAGGTGGAAAGGATGTCGAAGGCCTTTCTGCAGCTCGCGACAAAATAATAGAGCTTCTGGCTCTATAAGATAGTTCATGAATAAAGGCGCAAAAGGCATTGATTGTATTGCAGCTCCAGAAAGGGGAGGGCTTTATATACACGTGGCATATTGCCGGAAGAAATGTATATATTGTGACTTCTTTAGTGCTGGTGAAAGAATTGCTGATTGGCACAGATATATTGATGCTCTTTGCACCGAATTTAAAAATCGAATAAAAGAAATGGCGTGCCCACTCCGAACTGTATATATCGGTGGGGGCACGCCTTCTCTAATACCTGCAACAGAGTTTTCAAGACTTTGTGTATTCCTTAAACCCTATATGAAAGATATTGAAGAATTTACTTTAGAGGTAAATCCTGACGATGTCAATCAACAAAATCTTGAGGTCTGGAAAGCAAATGGTGTAAACCGTCTAAGTATAGGAATCCAAAGTTTCGACGATAACGTGCTAAAAGCTTTAGGACGTAGTCATAATTCCTCTACTGCAATACAAGCTTTTAAAAGTGCCAGACTTTATTTTGACAATATCTCTATTGATCTTATATTTGGACTGCCTGGACAGACAATAGAGATGTGGATAAGAGACCTAAAAGAAGCTGTTGCTCTGCATCCTCAACATATATCCGCTTACTCTCTAATGTATGAAGATGGTACGGCCTTGACTGTGATGCGCAATAACGGGCGTTTGGAAGAAGCCTCTGATGAAATTTCAGAAAAGATGTTTCTGATTCTTATTGAGGAGCTAAAGCAGGCGGGATATGATCATTATGAGACGAGTAATTTCTCGTTGCCGGGATTTCGAAGCAAGCATAATTCGTCATACTGGTTGCAAGCGCCTTATCTCGGCTTAGGACCTTCAGCTCATAGCTACGATGGTTTCAGGATAAGAAAAGCCAATAGGGCTGATATTAGAGGCTATCTTGACCATTGGACTACAGATTCAATGGAAAAGCAAGTTAAATCTACGTTTTTCGATATGGAATATCTTTCAGATGATGAATTGATAGAAGAGTACGTAATGACGAGAATGCGAACCCGAGAAGGAATTTCACTTGACGACTTCAAACGGAGATTTGGAGAAGTTGCTTACGTCAACTTACTTCGGAATATCGAGCCGTTGCTTGATAATAGTTTACTTATCTCTGACTCAAAGAGCATATCACTTAATGAATCATCAATCCTCATTTCTGATACTATCATTCTAAATATGCTTAATAATTAGTCAAAATATCATGTATCTCGTCAGGATTTCGAGTGTTTTTTTCTTTATGAAGAATAGAGACAATTCCATGGAGTAAGTTCATAAAGCAGGCTTGCTTGCATTCTGACGAAGTATTGGAATACCTTAAAGATTTCCTTAGATACTTACTGGTTTTGCAATTAATAGGATAGGATTATTTCGATATCTGAATGCATATAAAAACGTGTCAGATCCTGGAATCAAAGAAAATTTACTTGCTATTTGTGGAGCTGATAGAGGATGGTTTCTTGACACCACGTTGATTCTTTTGCTTTTCATAGCCTTTAGAGCCTTTTTATCCGGTTCTGTGGTGGTCTCCAATACTCTACCAGGAAAATCTCTGTAAAATGTATCTGAGAGGAAAATATGGGTATTTATATCTGCTTTAAATAGCTCTGGATAATTATCAATAAGTTCGGACCATGCTCCGGTTTTCATGACTCCGGAATTAGGTTCGTAAAGATATCTGAAGTCAGATGCCTTTTTCTTGTTACATAAAGATATTTTTTTACAGTTGTTTGTAGCTAAAAATTCGGTATGAAATCTCGAGAGTTCGCTTTCTTTGCAGATGTCTACCACTGTTACGCCTTCAAAAGACGAATCTTTTTGGATATCAATTAGAACTTCCTTGCATTCACCTTTAAAGCAAACTACATAGATATGTCTAAGGTCAGAGACTGTATCTCGGATTAATGAAAGATCCAAAAGGGGAGAGCTCTTCACAAGGAGGCGACGTGTGCTCTTTATTATCTCAGGCATCGCCGCAAGAATGTCTGGTTGACAATCAGATAGTGCGTGGACCCTTCTTCCTGCGTTGTTCCTTCTGGCTGGATCTGCAAAAATAATATCAAACTTCCCATTATGATTGCAAAGGAAGTCAATTGAATCACCTTCTACGATCTGCAATCTATGTTCTACCCCCATCACCTTAGCATTATGTATCAAGGCTTCGCATTTGATTCTTTCGATCTCACATGCAGTTACATTGATGCCATTCAGGGCAAACGATATGGCGTCTATACCAAGTCCTGCCGTAAGATCTAACAGTGATGATGTTGGATCTATTAATGAAGCATGAAATTTGGCTACTGCTTCATTCGAAGCTTGCTCAGAAGATAGGAGAGTTGGAAAGATAAAATTAGGATGACACAAGAATGAAGGAAGTTTCTTTTTGTTTTTCTTTCGAGCTTCTATCTGAAGAAGAGCAAACTCAAGGTCAATCTCAAGTCCCAGTTCCTTTTTGCTTGCATATTTGAGTCGCAAAGCATTCACATCTTCGTTAGCATGCTCGCGAACAAATTCTATTGTTTTTTCTAATGCATCCATATTGTTATAACAATTCTTTATGTCGTTTCGTTATTGGAAAGAAATAATCATCGGTTCTATTTAACATAATACGGATTATATGAATATTTGTGATTTCCTTTCCAATTTATATATCTGTATATTTTATGTATAAAAGTATGTTTATTCAATATTATATATATTATAGACTTATCACCTCCATTTTTGACTTTTCTCTTCTATTTTGATGTAAAATGTTAGTTTTTATTCCTTATATTCAATTTGCTGATATATAATACTGTTAATGCTATTTAAAACCTAATTTAAGGCTCTCAGAATCGTTTATATGAATGTTCCTTATAGTTTATATGATTCTGTGGCTTCTCGTAAACATAGATTTAGCATATCGTGCTTGAAATCTCGACGTGTTGTTTATTCAGAGTAACTATAAGTCTTTAGATTCAGATTTATCTACTTTTGGATGGAACAAATGTTTCAAAGGTAGAATCATCATAATAAACTGTGATTTGAGCCACTCTTCTTGGATTTTTCTGTAATTTTTCTATTTGCAACTGTAATTCTAATATTTTCTTATTCTCTTCAAGTTGCTGATATATATGGTCTTTAGGAGCATTTTGAGACTGATTTAAGCTACTGAGATTCGAATATTCAGAGTTTTCTTTATCATTGTTAAGCGATGTTGGAGATTTTTGATTCTCATCCTCTTTAATTTCTCGTCTTCCTACTTCAGATTGATCTTTTATCTCTGCTCGGGAGAGCATAGGCCCTTCACCAAACATAAGCCACATAACAGACAAGTCTGGATATGCTGCATGAATCTTTCTAATCAATAGATCGCTGACCTTTTGGTTGCGTCCTGAAAGCAATTGCGAAAATGATGGTCGAGGAATTTCGCACATATCGGCGAACTGCGACGATTGTACGTTGATACTCTCCATGAAGAGTTTTAGACGATTGGCGAAATTATCCTCCATATTGACTCTGTTTGCATTTATTTTTCACTTTGCAAAGTTACAAAAAAAAATGCAAATTTCAAATTTTAAATGTCAATTTTTAAATTCAATTTTCAAAATTGCAAATTGTAATTCTATGACCGAACAATTGAAAATTGCAAATTTGATTTTTAAAATTCACTTTAAATATCTCCTATATTTAGGTTAATAATAGCGACTCATATTCCATGTCTGGCGTATGCACACAAATAGCTTCAATACAATCCAATCAATAGTTGATAATAGATAATGCATACTAATAATTTGGTATAATATATTGATATGTAGAGATTTAATGCTATTGTTAATTGGTGTTAACGCGTTTATTTTTGGTTTTGCAAATATTTACCGATGAGAATTTGCAAATATTGTCCACAAGAAATATCAAATAATATGTTGCAATTTGAAATTTTGAAATACAAATAGAAATTGTATTTGCATACAAATGTAATTGCAAATTTTAAATTGTAAATAATAATTGCAAATTGAAAATTCCCATTTTAAATTTGAAGAAATTACTTCCGATTTTGACCACCTCTCCCCTCTCCTATCGTCTCTCACTCTGTTTGATTTCAGGAAAAACTGACTAGTTTTAGTTGTTGCTAATGTAATCTGACGTTTATTTCTATATTGAGATTAAGATTTACAAAAATAAATCACCCGGAATAGCTTGATAATAAGCTATTTCAGGGTGATATTTGCTTTTTATAAGGCTTTGAGAATAGAAGATACTGAGATATTAATCCAACATTAGAGAAATTTCAAACTTTTGATTCTCATTTTTGTCCAAAATATCAATATTTCTCATAGGTTTTATCATGGCATATGGTTCTTCTTCCCTATTCTCGAATGTGTTCGAAATATTCGGAAGTAAGAACTCTATTTTTGATTTATGAAATCTATGGGATATTGAAGTAATCATTGACATTATTGAATTATCAATTGCTGTTGTGTTAATACCAATATTTATCTTGGAATAGCACAAGATCCTTTCTGAATATAATCCAATAATCTTTATTCTCTGTTCTTCCTCTGTTGGAAGCTCTGGAAATACTACTGCACTCACATTTGCGAGAATCGGATATTCTGGATCAAATGTGTAATCGGTCAAAAAAATTGAATTCTCATTTTCTGCCATTATGGTGAGCATATCTTTCCTGGAGTGCAATATCGTAGGGAATGACTTTCGTTTACGCTCAATTTCACAACACCATTCTGCAAGCTGATCAATGAAAGAAGTTTTTCCATGGGTGAGGAAATCCCTAATTGTATAAATATACATTTCTGATTTTGCGTCTTTATATGCGTTAAGTGGGATATCAATCGTTTGTCGTTTCCTATAAGATGCCGTATGATACCCCTTCTTATTATAGTATTCCCTTAGATTGTCATCTGCTGGAATAAGAAAAGTCATATCATATCCGCGTTCTTTTGCCGATATCTCAGCTTTCTCCATAAGATGCGACATAATTCCTCGTTTTCTCCATTTAGGATTTGTGGCAAGACCGCAAAGATAGAATCCTTTCATAAGGATTTTTTCCTTATATTTATCATATGCTTGAAACGTATATGGTACTCCTAAAAGGGCTGAAATAAGCGTTTCTCCTTTATATCTGACGAATGTATTGTCAAGACTAAAATATGTATCAAAAACGAGGTTTATATAGCTCTGTGAGTCATGAAAAGTATCTTTCCATAACTCCATCATATCACGTTTTCTCTTCTCAAATTCTCTCAGTTGATCCTTCATAACAATAGATAAGCTCCAAGTTCAGACTCTTTTTCAACCAGACATTCTGTCGGAAGACCTCTTACAAATCTTGCTATTCCATCAAGGCTGTTTACACTAAGATTAAGAAGCCAAGGATAATCCTCATGATTAGTATGGGTGAGAATCGATTCTGATCCAGGATATTCCTCCTGCAAAAGCATAGCTCCATAATTAGTAAGCCTTACTTGTACTTCATATACTGGCTTCGATGGATCGAATACGAAGCCAAAGATGTCTGGTCTCAGTTCTCTTTTCGAACTTGAACTTTGGGTACAGTTCTTATCAAGAATCTTTGCATCTTTCCATCTAAGTGTCTTGAAAAGGCGTACATCCCGCAGAGCTGTGTCGTAAGCAAGAATACATTTTGATTCTGGAAACACCTGAAAAACTTCGATTTCTCGATCATGAACACCACTGCGCGAAGTGTATTCTTTAAGCAGAACACGTTTCTTTGAGTTTCTTGCTTCATAAATTGCGGCCATTCCAATTCCTTCTTGTCCTCCTGCCAAATGATACTTTTTGAGTAGTGTTTGATCTCTCACCGTACTGCTCATTGGTACAGTGGCACCACTGGTTCGTATATAGGCTTCTTGTATCTCTTCAGGCCTATGGCAATCAGGATGGAAATGCACCATATCTCCACGATAACTATCTACGTGGATTCTCAGGATTTCCTGTCCTTCATTGTTTGTTTCGATATTATAAGTTATATTGGCGGTAGTCACACTTTTCTTCTGTGCACGTGATTTATAGGCAATAAAGGCATTATCAATGATATTTTTCAAGTATGTCCTGTATCTGTCCGAGTTCGCTTCAAGTATCCGATGGTCTTCATATAGCAATTCTATATCTCGGGCAATCCCGGCCGCTATGCCGTTGTCTCTAACGCCCAGAAGTAATTCTCCTCCTGTGGTTGAATTAAGAAAGCCGCAGATTGTCTTTAGAATTGCCCATTTCTGCGTATCTGGCTCGTATTCGGCATTACCTTTTAATTTATTTTTTGGAGGACATACAGCCGATGTCTTGAATTCGAGAGTATCACTTTCTACGCCATAATAAGTCGTTAAATCCGGACTTTTGTATTGATCATCTACGTCGAGCACTTTAGCCAGTTCAAGCTTTATTCGGGCGATTTCTCTATCGTCTATTTTGCCAATAAGGCGGTTAGAAGCGTCAATTAGTCCATCTACAGTAGCCTCTATATTTTCATCATTAAGTATGCGATCAGTGGCATGGCCTATTTCGGGTTCTTTATATGTTCTTATCTTGTCGATGATACGCTTATGTTTCTCCACTTCAGGTATACCTTCAAGAGTTGGATAAGGCGAGAGTGTAATCGACAACGGAGAGGCTCCAGCAGCGAATTTTGCAACTGCTATCTGATATTCTAACTCATGCCGAATGTAGGCACTCATTGTGTAGTCTCCTGCAGCAATGGATAGCATAAGAGCAGTCTGCAGGCATGTCAGTCTTGGCATAGTATCAGATAGAAGATTTTGATGGCTCATAAGTATATTGCTCAGAATTACAACTCCATTTGAATTCGTGTCATCTATGCTGCTGAGAGAATCTAATTCTGGTACATACTCTTTACAATACTTCAAATATTTATTAAAAAGGAAATCAAACACATCATGTTCATACGACTCCATGTCTGATTCATCATCTTCTTCTCCATTTAAAATGACAGTATCTGCAAATATCCCATTGACAAGCGCTTTCCCATTCATTGCCTTGACGCTACATACACGCACATCTAATGGGATATGTTGATCTTTTGCGAAAAGAATATCATCGTTTGTTATGTGTCCCATTATATTGACTATGACACCCTCGTCTGTAAGCCATTGGGTACCTGCTGAGTAATCACAGAGATATATTGCTGGGAGTGTTTCTCCTCGAAGCATATTGGCATAATCTTCATAGAACTGAGAGAACCCTCCGTTCAAGGTGAAAATAAACTCCGGGTCATCTGGTGTATACTCGACTAAAAGAATTGTTCCCGTTTCAAAATGTGGTATTAAATGATTTATATTAAAATATTTAAGACAGTCTGTCAAATTGATATTAATCTTTCCTTTTATTTTGGCGTATTCAGGATGTATTGACTCTGCTTCAATTTTTACTCCGTAATTAGATTTCACTACTACTGGAATTATAGTACCCGAGGAATATTTCTTTTTGGTTTCTGCTTGGCTGGCTTTAACTCCACCTTGCGCTCTTGTCATAAATGTCATTCCTTCAGCAATATCCTCAACTGTAGTAGGATTTTTCATGTGGTCACTTTTCGGAAGGAGGATGTTGATAGTTTCTCCGATTTTAAGATACGGTATTAAATTGCCTATTCCATTAAGAAATTCTCGCTTATTTACTGGGGCGGTCAATACGCAGTCTTTTGTGAAAATCACAGTTCCTTTTCCTTCGAAAAGACATTCTGTCCCCTTATCGACATCAAATTTTGTGCGAGATATATTATGAAGTAAACTGATTGGCTTGAAGGTTTCTTCGTTTTCGATATCATCCCATTTTATACCAAGATTTTTAATTGGAGCCTTTCTTACACAATTTACAGTGACATAAATTAATTCATCAGCAATATCCGTATGTGGCATCTTTCTTGCTACGACGAGAAGATTTAGTAGTCTTGCGAGTAATATATGGCGATCTATTCCGATCTTTTGTGACGCAATTATCGCTGAGGCAATTATTCTAAAGGCCAATATGTCAGGAACTGCTATTTCCGAACCTGTAAGTTTGAATTTCGGTGAAGTAATGAACGAACTTATAATCGAGTTTTCAGACAATTCCTCAGCCAAGTCTACAAGATATCTGCAGGTCGTCAGAAACTCTCCATTGCCATCCTTTGTGCCATCATATCTGTATGCTCTTAGATAATAAAGAAGCTTCTCAAAATTTTCAATAATATACTCTTTTCTAATTTCCAGCCAGAATTCAGGCTGAAGGTTTCTATAATCTGCCATATTTGTTGAAATTTAAATGGTTAAAGAGCTTGTATTTTAATCTCATGACTACAGCATCTTCATGGACTACATATGTCATTTGATCTTTGTAAACAATCTATAAAAAAGAGAGAGGAAGAGCAAAATGTTGACAATTTACTATTTCAATCGAAGGAATGAATGACCGAACCTATCATAAGCCGAACGTTCAAGACTTTCCCTAAATTCTGGGGACGCAATTGAGATGAGAAGTTTTGCTCTCTGAGCAAGATCCTTCCCTCTGAGATCTACAGCTCCATATTCAGTCACAATAAAATTGGTCTGAAACCGTGTGGTTACTACTCCGGCTCCTTCCGTCAATACTGGCTTTATCTTATTGACACCTTTTGCTGTCTTTGAGAGCATTGCAAGGAAGGAAATGCCCCCTTCCGACAGTTGTGAACCATATACGAAGTCGTGTTGTCCACCAATTCCTGAGAAAATTTTCGTGCCGATGGAATCTGCACAGATTTGTCCTGTCAAGTCTATTTCCAGGCATGAATTTATACTGACTACTTTAGGATTTTGTGCGATGATATACGGGTTGTTGGTCCAAGCTACGTCTTTAAATATGATATCCTCGTTCTTATCCATAAAGTCATAGAGTCTCCTTGATCCTAAAGCAAGTGAGGCTACTGACTTACCAACCATTATCTTTTTTAGACTGTTGTCTATTATTCCATTCTCAAGTAGTGGTAGAACTCCGTCAGTCATGGCTTCCGTATGAAGCCCAAGATGCTGATGATTGCTTAGGGCTCGTATCACTGCGTTTGGAATGCCACCTACCCCTATTTGCAACGTTGCTCCGTTAGGTATTAGTTCAGCAATATAATTACCTATCTTTATCTCGTCATCAGTTGGGGAGGCCGTAGGTACTTCTACTAAGGGGTCGTCTACCATTACAGCAGCTGCCAGGTCATTGATATGTATAACTGAATCTCCATAACTGAAAGGCATCTGTGGATTTATCTGTGCTATTACTCTTTCAGCACACTCTGCAGCTGCTGTGGCAAGATCGGCAGATACTCCGAAACTTACTAATCCTTCCTCATTTGGCAGAGAACAATTAAGTAATGCTACATCAACCCTACATGTTCCGTCGCGCATCAAAGCTGGAACTTCTCCTAAAAAACGGGGAATTGTACTTCCGTAACCTTCTTGAATCCAGCGTCTGACACCATTAGATACGAAGAAACTCTCTACATTGAAGGCGTCCAGATACTCCTTTTTGCAGTAAGGTGCCTCTCCTTTGCAGACGGCAAAAGCTGAGTAAAGGGTTACATTTCGAAGTTCATTGCCCCGGTCTGACAAAGCGCGACAAAGCACCTCCGGCGTGGAGGTGCTCCCTTGTATGAATACATGGTCGCCGTTTTCTATTAGCCTGACGGCCTCTTCGGCACTCATATAGTGTGGTTTATTGTTCATCCTTGAAAGCCTTAAGTCGTTGGTTTAAAGTTTCGAAATCTTTGTCGGTAGAAAGTGTAGATACGCATATTCTTACTCCCTCCTGCTCTGAGCCTGTTGATGAGAGTGTTATCGCTGACACTCCGTGGCGCATCAGGTCGTATTGCAGTGTTTTGCCATCCTTACCATCAAAACCCACTGTAAAGAAAAATCCATCGGATATATGGCGGTTGCCATCCATCTCATAAACTATATGAAAACCATTGTCTGTGAAGCATTTCTTCATTATTGCTGCGCGCCTTCCATATTCAGAAGTATCTTTGACGAAATTGAGTTCTCCGTCGCAAGCTGCATCCATCATCGCAGCAAGCGCATGCTGAGCAGAGTGGGAAGTCCCGGAACTTGCTGTGTAAAGTACTCCGAAAATATAAGCATCTCCGAAAGCGGGCATCTCATAGAAATTGGTGAATGACTCATATTGGCGTTCATATACCTGTTTGCTAATGGCTGCCACAGCTATTCTCTGTCCGGCATAACTGAAGATTTTTGAGCCTGAAACAAGCATTATAAAATTATCTGTGTATTTGCCTACGCTTGGAATGAAAGGCGCTTCAAAAGGATGACTGAAGTCTGTGCGGAAGTCCATTCCGAGATATGCAACATCTTCAAGTGCAATAACATCATATTTCGTAGCCATGCGTCCTATGATTTCAAGCTCTTCTTCCGTAAGATTTATCCAAGCCGGATTGTTGGGGTTAGAAAAAAGCATCCCTGTGACGTTGCCCTTAGAAAGGATTTCCTCTAGTTTCTTCTCTAAAGCCTTGCCGCGATAGTTGTAAATATCAAACTGTTCTATCCCGATTCCAAGCACTTTCGCCTGATGTCTTTGAGCCGGAAACCCAGGATTGAAAAATAGCATCGTGTCTTTCCCCGGTAGTCTTTGGCTGAGAAGAAGCTGAAGAGTGAAGCTCGCTTGCATTGATCCTACCGTCGGCACAATAGCCTGCTCTGGGATATCAATATCCATGAAAGCCTTTACAAATCTTGAGCCGGCTTTTTTGAGTTCAGGAATACCATTAATGGCAGGATACTTATTTGCTACACCTGCTCGTAGAGATTCTATTTCTGCTTCTACTCCTATCTTTGAAGATGGAAGTCCGGGATTACCAAGTTCCAGATGCACGAATTTTTCATTAGCTTCCTTTTCAAGAGCTCCCGAAAGTGCTACAATCTGTCTGATTGTGGCCGTAGAGATATCGAGTATACCAAGACTCGAGGCCGTACGGTCAAGTGTGTCTTGTGATAATGGAAACATATGTATTTTCTTCTACTTAGCTATGAATGAATTTGCTTTAACTCTTCCGGCGTGATAGGCTTGTATGTTTGCTTCTACGATTGCGTCTCCCTTGCTGGAGAAAACACTTTTGATTGCTGCTTCTATCTTATCGGAATCAATATCAATAAAGTGCGAGGCCGCTCCAAGAAGTACCATGTTGCTTGATCTTGGAGATGCGACTACTTTTGCCATTTCCTCCATGTCAAAAGCTATTAAGTTTCCTCCCTTGGCAAGCTCATGCTCAATCTTTGTAGTCTCAGGATAGTTGGTAATATTCACGAATGGAGCAGTCGAAGTTACTATCCATCCTTTCGGTGAGAGTGTAGGAAGATATCTTAAGGCCTCCATCGGCTCAAGGCTAACAATAAGATCTGCTTTTCCGTTGGGTATGAGATCAGAATGAATGGGCTTGGATGAAATACGTAAGTTTGACTGGACGTCTCCTCCGCGTTGACTCATGCCGTGCACTTCGGCTTGTTTTATATTAAGACCCTCTTTCAGGGCAGCCACACCGAGTATTGTGGCAACACTCAAGATTCCTTGTCCGCCTACTCCTGCAAGTACAATATCTATTTTCACGGTGTATGATTTTTGAAAGCTTATTTATTTAAGGTTTAATCCTCTCTCCTGTTCAAGCTGTAGTTTTAGGACCTCGATGTGCTCCGTGGCGCCTTGCAGTCTGGATGCATTCGCGGCGTGAGACTACTACAGACAGTCCATTATGGTCAATTGCAGTCTTAAATAGTTTCACCATCTCATCGTGATTCTTTGGGAGGGAATCAATAGTGTGTAGATGGTCAGGTTTGACCCCAAGTCCGAGGCAGATTTCTTCTATTTTGCCCGTACCCTGAGAATCCTGTCCTCCGGTCATGCCGGTAGTGAGATTGTCAGATATAATCACAAGGATGTTGCTGTCTTCATTCACTGCGTCAAGGAGTCCAGACAGTCCTGAATGAGTAAATGTGGAGTCTCCAATTACCGCTACAGCAGGATGAACTCCGGCTTCTGAAGCTCCTTTTGCCATAGTGATTGAAGCTCCCATGTCAAGAACAGTGTGGAGTGCTTTAAAAGGCGCGAGATATCCCAGTGTGTAGCAGCCTATATCGCCAAACACCCGGGCATCTTCGTAGCCTGCAAGTACATCATTGAGAGCTTGATATACGTCCCTGTGGCCGCAACCTTTGCAAAGTGAAGGAGGACGGGCTACAGTTATATCACATTTCTCCCGTATTTCCCCAATCTTGATAGAGTCGAGTTCCGGCTTAATCTTAATCAGGCATTCCAAAACTCTATCAGGATTCAATTCTCCTGTACGTTCTAATGTGTCATCGAGTTTACCATAAATCTTGATTCCGGAATCCATTATTCCACGAAGATTCTTCTCAATAAAAGGTTGTCCCTCTTCAATCACGAGAAGTTCTTTGCACTCATTGGCGAGGCCACGAAGCATTACCTTGGGGAGCGGATACTGAGATATCTTTACTGTTGGGAATGGGCATCCTTCCGGGAAAAGCTCGTTAAGATAATTTGATGCGATTCCACTCACTATTATGCCGAGACTATGGTCCTTTCCTGGTGTATAGACATTATAGGGAGATACCTCAGAAGACATCTCAAGATTATCGTAGATCTTGATAAGGTCTTTATAGCGCACTCTTGAGTTTCCTGGCATCAATACCCATCTCTTCCCATCTTTAGGGAAATGAATTGGATTTTCTGCATCAGCTTCAGTCTCTACTTCCACTGTAGCTCTTGAATGACTCATACGGGTCACAAATCTTACAATAACTGGAATCTCGAATTTTTCAGAAAGTTCGAATCCGTATTTCGCCATATCGTAGGATTCCTGCTGATTAGAGGGCTCGAGTACTGGTACGAATGCAAATTCACCGTAGAAGCGCGTGTCTTGTTCGTTCTGTGATGAATGCATTGAAGGATCGTCTGCAACAGCCACAAGCATTCCTCCGTTGGCTCCAGTCATTCCGGAATTGACAAAAGCATCCGCGGAAGCATTTAAGCCGACATGTTTCATTGTGACAATCGAGCGTTTTCCGGCATATGACATGCCTAATGCTTCTTCATAAGCTGTCTTTTCATTTGAAGACCAATGGGAATGTATGCTTCTTTCCTTAGCAGTGGGATTAGCTTGTACAAACTCCATGATTTCTGTCGAAGGAGTGCCCGGATAGCCGTATGCACCACTGAGCCCAGCATTGATTGCTCCCAATGCGAAGGCTTCGTCACCCAATAGTAGTTTCTTTATTTTCATGTATTAGGTCATTTTGATAGGTTTACAAGTCCACAACCCTTGATTGGTTGCTTACTATGTTGCAAATATACAAAATATTTCGGATATTATCAAGTAATATGCCCTATAACATATAAAATAATCCGAACCCTGCTTCTATGGGTTCGGATTATTGCCATTGTTTCGTCTTGTTTCTAATTTATAGTACGATTCTTTCTTGATCAATCTTTCTTTACTAATTCGAACGATGTAGCGGAGAGCCATGTTCCATCCCATGTTTGAGAAGGAGATACATTTGTCACACCAAATCTTATTATACTATCGGAGCCAACTGTTATGTTATCTATTGTGACTTCCGACCATCCGTATCCCTGAGAGTGATTCACTTTAGTCAGTTTGTCAAGATAATGGCGGTTAGGAAGAATTCTTGCTGTATCGTTTTTTAAAGCTATTTCGGCATGTTTCCATATTTCACCACCCTTATTGCCACATACTGGAATTGACTCTGAATATCTTTTCCCATGGCTATTGATTGCAAAGATCTCTGCCCCGTTGCCGTTTGTTCTCCCTTTGGCTTTCAGACGATAAGTTCCTGGAGTTACTTTTTGACTTCTCTCTACCTCAAATTCCATCCCTAAACCATCATGTTCCATGCTTGCATCTATATAGGTGAGTCCTCGATCGCCAGAAAAGTGTTCCCCCTTGTTGGTATAATTCCGTATGTTGTTGTCTTTTATTATATACCATCCTGCATCGGTCAGTTGTGAGACCTGTTTTTCCTTTCTCTCAGCCATACTCTCTTGCTCAGATTTTTCCATTCTTACATGATATTTTGGGAAATTATGTATATTTATATTGCTGACGATTTTAGTGATTGAAGCTGCACAGAATACCAGTGCTATCAGCCATACCATAAGACATGTTGCACGTAGAACATTGCTCAATGGACGCACTCTACCCAAGATTCGTAATGTAAAGTGAGCTAACAGATACAAACTAATCACGAGAAGAACTATCATACTGCCTGTAGATATCCATATTAGCCATGTGGGATTGCTATCAAGGAGAACGATGATAGGAAAAGTTTCTCCCACTATTTCGCGCAGATTGCCCCATGGAGCAGATACAGCACATACTAAGGCTATTAAAAGACCTATGAATCCGGTTATGCATGCTGAAATCAGGAGTATTCCTACAGCATAGACACACCATCTTAAGACTGACACAACCCCTGATGTAAGTCTTCCATCCTTGTTGATTTCTGTTTGTCGGGAGAGTATTTCTTTTGTGGAAGTCAAAAACTCATCACACATATTGGAAAGATTGACAGGTTCTCCTTTCATTTGTAGTCTTTCAGCTGGATTTGCCGCTAACGGTATTGATCCCCAACATACGAAATATGCTGAGATCAAAAGCAAGATTATAGGAATGGTGTCTGGCATATTCATCATGAAGCCAAATATTATAAGAATATATGCCAGTCTTAGCCATAATGAATTTACTCCCAAATAGCATCCAAATCCTGAGAATACACCTCCCAGTACTTTGTGTTCTGGATCTCTAAAAAGCTTTTTCTTTGGAGTTTCTGTCGGAATTGGAGGTATTTCCTGAGTTATAGTTTCACCTTCTTCTTCGACAAACTGTTCTGGTTTTCCAACCCTGTTGATTATACTTTCGATATGTTCGATACTTATTGCTTCAGTACCATTCTGGCGAAGTTCAGACATCAGTTCTGCTACTCTTCCCTCTATATCGTCGGCAATTTCCTTTCCATCCGGTTGTCGGGAGAAATAGTCTCTCATGTTGGTTATATATGCGTTGAGCATTGCGTAGGCGTCTTCATCCATTGGATAAAGCGATCCAAATATATTTACAGTTATGTTTCTTTTCATAATTTAGTTAGTTGGTGTATATGATTTGATGATGTTGATTGATTTTGCAAGGTCGAGCCAGACATCGTCAAGCTGTCTTAAAAATTCGTCTCCTTCATTCGTCAAGAGATAGTATTTTCTTGGAGGACCCTGTGTTGATTCTCTCCACTCGTAACTTAAGAGTCCTTCTTTTTTCAAACGGGTCAATAGCGGGTAGAGTGTCCCCTCCACTACTATCAACTCTGCTTCTTTAAGTCGGGTGATAATGTCGCTTGTGTAGCAGGCTTCTTTGCGCAATAGAAGCATCACACAATACTCCAGCATCCCTTTTCTCATCTGAGATTTAGCATTTTCGATATTCATTTTATCATGTTTTTTCAGCTTTTTTTGATTCACACCGCAAAGTTAATAAAAAACATAGTACTATGCAATACATAGTACTATAAATTTTAAAAAATCTATATATTTTTATTTTTCCAAATTGGCTTAATTTTGAAACTGTTTAGACTTATTTTTTAGTTTTCTTCTGGTTTTAGAGTGGACTTCCTTTAGCTTATGCGAAGTTTTCTTCATGAATAAGGAGCCAATTCCATTTAGTGAGTATAGAAGGCAAGTTTACTCGCATTATACAGACTGTATAGGAATACCTGAAAGGAATGCTGACATTTCGACCGATGAATGAAGGAAAATACGTTGAATTGAAAATCGTCTAGTTTCCATAAGAAATAATGATGACGAATCAAAAGATGCCGGAAGATTAATAAAAAGAATTTTGAGTTTAACTCTTCTTTGTAGTTTTAAGAATTCGTAAATAAGTTTTAACTACTTCCTTAATTAAAACTCAAGCGTAAGATGAGATATAAATAAAAAATCCCGGAATCATGAATTTGATACCGGGATTATTTAGAATAATGATGATTTTATCGTATGAATAGCAATTCGCGATATTTCGGAAGTGGCCAAATTTCGTTATCGACCATTAGTTCAAGAGCATCGATATTCTTTCTTATATCTTCCATTGCAGGCACGATATC
Source organism: uncultured Sangeribacter sp. (assembly GCA_964432215.1). GTDB lineage: Bacteria > Bacteroidota > Bacteroidia > Bacteroidales > Muribaculaceae > Lepagella. Next base: position 5,837 of record CAYSMP010000025.1, on the reverse strand, counting down.
ATCATGATAAGCAATAGCTTTACGACGTTCATCCGGCATCCGATTGGCTTTGTGGCGTTTCTCAACCATATCGTCTACCCCTTTTCGGATAGCTGCGATATAATCAGCCATCTGTTCGATTGCCTCAAGATCATGACCGGCGATTTTCTCCATTTTTTCACCCTTGAATAGTTCTTTAATCTTATAGACATTGTCAAGAAGTAAACTCTGATAGCGGGTCGCTGCAGGAATTATATGGTTGATGGCGAGATCTCCCAACACACGGCTTTCGATTTGCACTTTCTTGCTATACATCTCCCACTTCACCTCGTTACGTGCCTCAACCTCTTTGGGTGTAAGGACACCGGTACGTTTAAACATTTCAATGGAGTCTGGACGAGTATATGCATCATACATGAGAGGTGCACTTGATTCAACATCAAGACCCCTCTTTTCAGCCTCTTTTTTCCACTCATCACTGTAGCCGTTGCCATCAAAATGAATAGCTTTGGAGTCTATGACAAGTTGCCTCATCTCCTTGAAGATTGCCTGATTGAGTTGTTCTCCTGCTTCTACACGAGCATCGACTTTATCAGCGAACTGGTTCAGCTGGTCTGCGACGGCTGCGTTCAATGCGATAAGAGCTGATGCACAGTTGGCAGTGCTTCCTACAGCACGATATTCAAACCTGTTGCCGGTAAAAGCAAACGGACTTGTTCGATTGCGATCTGTGTTATCTATCATGAGCTCGGGAATCTGTGCGATGTCAAGATTGACCTTACCTTTACCATTCAAATTTATTACAGCATCTTCTTCAGTCGCCTCTACTGAGTCAAGTATCTGGCTCAGCTGGCTTCCAAGAAACATTGAAATGATTGCCGGAGGTGCTTCATTGGCTCCCAGACGATGAGCGTTGGTCGCTGTCATGATTGACGCTTTCATTAGGGCGTTATGCTTGTGAACAGCTGCCATTACATTTGCAACGAAAGTAATGAATTGAAGGTTCTGTTCCGGTGTTTTACCTGGAGCAAAAAGCAAAACTCCCGTATCTGTACCCAGGCTCCAATTATTGTGCTTTCCTGATCCGTTGATGCCGGCAAATGGCTTTTCATGAAGGAGTACACGGAAGTTGTGTTTACGAGCGACTTCGGTCATCAAGCTCATGAGAAGTTGATTATGGTCGTTTGCGAGATTAGCTTCCTCGAAGATCGGTGCAAGCTCAAATTGGTTGGGGGCCACCTCATTATGACGTGTCTTTGCTGGAATGCCAAGTTTATGGCATTCTGTCTCAAGATCAAGCATAAAAGCCGCCACTCGCATTGGTATAGAACCGAAATAATGGTCTTCAAGTTGTTGATTTTTTGCAGACTCATGTCCCATCAATGTGCGACCTGTCATTACCAAGTCTGGGCGTGCCGCGTATAAAGCTTCATCCACAAGGAAATACTCCTGTTCCCAACCTAGATATGACTTGACATGCTTTACATTCTCGTCGAAATAGCGAGCTACCCTGGTGGCTGCTTTGTCTACTGAGTTTAGGGCTTTAAGAAGGGGCGTCTTGTAGTCAAGACTCTCGCCGGTATAAGATATGAACACTGTAGGAATACAGAGTGTGTCACCAAGTATGAAGGCTGGAGATGAAATATCCCAAGCAGAGTATCCGCGGGCTTCAAATGTATTGCGGATGCCTCCGTTTGGGAATGAAGATGCGTCAGGTTCTTGCTGCACGAGTAGTTTGCCTGTGAATTCCGAGACAACTCCCCCTTCGCCATTATGATCAATAAATGAGTCATGCTTCTCCGCCGTGCCTCCCGTCAGGGGATGAAACCAATGGGTGTAGTGGCGGGCTCCGTTGTCGATAGCCCAACGCTTCATACCCTCAGCTACGCTGTCGGCGAGCGACAGACTCAGCGGTTTCTTGTTGTCGATGGCGTCTACGAGTGCTTGGTAGGTTGATTGAGGAAGGTATTCAAACATTTTTTGGCGGTTGAAGACCTGCTTAGCGTAGTATTTCTCCACACTTTCTTCTGGAAGCTTTACTTCAACCGGCTTGCGGGATGAGGCTTCCTCTACGCTTTTAAACCTTAAATCAGACATCTTTTATTAGTATTAAGTTAGTTCCGGATTGTTCCGGATTTTTATTACCTGTTAGATTTGTGCGTTTATCAAAGTATTTGGGAAAGTCCTTATGGAATTCCAAGTGCAAAATTATATAAAAAACTTGAAATATCAAAAAATAATTAAAAAAATGGCAGCAATCTTTCCGATTGTTGCCATTTTCTATAATAATGCGCAATTAATCAATATGTATAGGCTTGCATCTGATTGGGTTTGAAGTTTGAGATGAAATCGGCATGCTTAGTGCATTCAGCTTGGCCGTACTTCACATAGACCTCGAGTGAGCGGTCAAAAGAGTCATCACGACCGGCTTCCTCAAGAAGCAGACAGCCCATTACGGTATGGCCTGCCATCTCTACGAGACGACGAGCCATAAAGTCTGTGTAAGCTTGTTCCTTAACTTCGAGCACACTCTTTACAGCTGCTTCATACTGCTCTGCCATTTCGTCAAGAAGTTTTTTTGCTTCAGCATGCTTCTCAGCTACTTCAGCAGAAAGTGCCTCCTTAATAAAATTGAGGTAAGTGCCTGTTGTGACGTGGCGGATAGCGGCAACAACCTGGAGTTGTGTGGTGCCTTCATAGATACTTGTGATGCGAGCGTCACGGTAAAGCCGTTCGCATTTGTAATCTTTCATGAAGCCACTGCCACCATGAATTTGTATGCAGTCATAGGTATTTTGATTGCAGAATTCTGAGCCCATACCTTTTGCAAGAGGAGTAAACGCGTCTGCAAGCTTGCTGTAGGCCTTAGCCTCGAGTTTCTCTTCTTTGGTGAGTGGTCGTTCTTTTGCTATATCGTCGTATATTTTGTATATATCTACAAAACGAGCGCATGCATAAAGGAGCGCACGGCTTGCATCGAGTTTTGCCTTCATTACGCTAAGAATTTCGGCTACTGCAGGGAACTCTATAATAGCTTTGCCAAACTGCTTACGGTCTTTTGCGTAATCAAGGGCTTCTCTGTAAGCAGCTTCGGAGATACCTACACTTTGAGCCGCAATGCCAAGACGGGCACCATTCATAAGAGCCATCACGTATTTGATAAGACCAAGCTTACGGCTTCCGCAGAGTTCTGCTGGGGCATCCTTATAAACGAGCTCACATGTTGGGCTACCCTTGATACCCATCTTATTCTCGATGCGTCGTACGTTAACTCCTCCGTTCCGTTTGTCATAGATGAACATTGAGAGGCCACGTCCGTCTTTCGTCCCTTCTTCAGAACGAGCAAGAACGAGATGTATGTCTGAGTCGCCGTTGGTGATGAATCGCTTCACGCCATTAAGTACCCAACTACCATCTTCTTTCTGTGTAGCTTTGAGCATTACACTCTGTAGGTCAGAGCCGGCATCTGGTTCAGTGAGGTCCATACTCATGGTCTCACCCTCACATACTCTTTTAATATACCGTTCCTTCTGATCCTCATCTGCAAATTCATAGATAGTTTCAGCACAGTCTTGAAGTCCCCAGAGATTTTCAAAGCCTGCGTCTGCACGGCTTACTATGTCAGCTGCCATAATGTACGGAGTGATGGGGAAGTTAAGTCCACCGAGGCGGCGAGGCATTGACATTCCCATCAGTCCTGCTTTGCGGCAAGCTTCAAGATTTTTTTTAGTACCCTCGGCGTAAATAACACGGTTATTTTCCACCCGCGGACCTGTATGATCAACTTCCTCAGCGTTTTCTGCGATTACGTCGCCGCAGATTTCACCAACTACTTCGAGCACTTTGTCGTAGGAGTCCATGGCGTCCTCGAAGTCAAGAGGAGCATAGTCATATTTCTCTGCGTCTGCAAAGTTGCGTTCCTTGAGTTCAACGATCTTCTTCATCAGGGGATGCTGAAGATGCGCTTTGAGATTCGGATTGTCTGTATAAAAGTTAGCCATGGGTTTATTTCGAATTCTTTTTGTAATATTTGATTAACTTAGGCACAACATCTTCCATCTTGCCAGTGATCACAATATCTGCGATCGTATTGATCGGTGCATCAGGATCGGAGTTGATGGAGATGATGAGGCTTGAATCCTGCATACCTGCGATGTGCTGGATCTGTCCGGAGATACCACAAGCGATGTAGAGTTTCGGGCGTACTGTAACACCGGTCTGACCGATCTGACGGTCATGGTCAACCCAGCCTGCGTCTACCGCTGCGCGGCTAGCACCAACTTCAGCTCCGAGAACGTCGGCAAGCTGCTGAAGAAGGTCGAAGTTCTCTTTCGATCCTACACCATAGCCACCGGCAACAATAATCGGGCTACCTTTGAGATTGACCTTTGATTTTTCAACGTGGCGATCTATAATATCTACCACGAAGTCGGTATTGTCGGTGTATTTATTTACGTCTAGGTCAATTACTTTTCCTGTATAATTGGAATTGCGGACGTCTTTTTTCATGACGCCCTCACGTACTGTGGCCATTTGCGGACGGCAGTCAGGGTTTACGATGGTAGCTACGATGTTTCCACCGAATGCCGGACGGATTTGATAGAGAAGATCCTTATACTCTTTGCCTGTTTTGGCATCCGTATAGTCTCCTATTTCAAGAGAAGTACAGTCTGCTGTCAGACCGCTGTGGAGTGCGCTTGACACACGCGGACCTAAGTCGCGGCCAATTGAGGTGGCGCCCATGAAAGCGATACGCGGTTCTATCTCTTTGAAGAGCTTGATAAGAATTGAGCTGTGAGGAAGGGAAGTATAAGGATAAAGACGCTTGTCTTCTACCTTGTAGAGGGTATCTACCCCGTAAGGCATCACTTGCTTTTCGATATCTTTCAGGTTGTCGCCTGCCACCACTGCCTCAAGTTTGATACCGAGTTTATCGGCCAGCTGGCGTCCTTTAGTGAGGAGCTCCAGGCTCACATCAGCGACTTTGCCGTCTTCGTATTCAAGATATACGATGAGATTGTTCTTGTCTGCCATAATTTTCTTGTATTAGCCGATTGTATGGTTTGCAAATAGTTCTTTGATGAGATCTTCAATAGCTTCATCAGTATTTTCAATCTTGCGGGCCTCTTTAGCAGTGAAGACTACATTTTCGATGCTCTTCACCTTTGTCGGGCTACCGGCAAGACCACACTGAGCGAGGTCAGCGTCTACATATGCGGCATTCCACTCTCCAATGTTGAGATACGGACGCTTTTCGATGAGTTCTTTCTTCTTTTCATCGCTTGCGACTTCTGAAGGTACAGCTGCATATTTATATTTCTGAAGATGCTTGGCATTTCTCGGACGGCAATCGGCAGCACTGCCATTGACAGTCACCACGAGAGGAAGAGGAGCCTTCACGGTTTCCACGCCTGACTCGATGCGACGTTTTACAGTCACTTTACCACCTTCGGCATCAATGATTTCTTCTGCATATGTCACAGTAGGAAGTCCAAGTTTTTCAGCCACCTGAGGACCAACCTGAGCTGTGTCACCGTCAATTGCCTGGCGACCACCAATAATCAGGTCATAGTTGCCGAGTTTCTTGATAGCTGCGCTCAGGGCATAAGAAGTAGCTAAAGTATCTGAACCAGCGAAAGCTCGGTCTGAAAGCACTACTCCATTATCTGCACCACGGTAAAGACCCTCACGGATGATTTCCGCTGCACGAGCCGGACCCATAGTCAAGATGGTAACTTTTGTGCCGGGATACATATCCTTTAGGCGAAGAGCCTGCTCAAGTGCATTGAGATCTTCGGGATTAAAGATGGCTGGAAGGGCTGCACGGTTGACTGTGCCGTCTTCTTTCATCGCATCTT